>JANOWB010000050.1:0-2665 GCA_031417695.1 Polaromonas sp. | reverse complement strand
CTGCACCAAGCCGTTGAGGCCAAAGAGGGCGTGCAGATTCAGGCCGAGAACCAAACGCTGGCATCGATCACTTTCCAAAACTACTTTCGTTTGTATGGCAAGCTGGCCGGCATGACTGGAACTGCGGACACCGAGGCGTTTGAGTTTTCGGAGATTTACGGCCTGGAGACCACCATCATCCCGCCGAATCGGGTCAGCAAGCGTGAAGACCAACTTGACCGCGTGTACAAAACCACGCGTGAAAAATACGAAGCCGCTATCAAAGACATTCGTGAATGTTACGAACGCGGGCAGCCCGTATTGGTCGGCACGACCTCGATTGAAAATTCTGAAATCATTGACGAGCTCTTAACCAAAGAAAACCTGCCGCACCAAGTGCTCAATGCCAAACAGCACGCGCGCGAGGCAGACATCGTGGCGCAGGCCGGGCGTACCAAAATGGTTACCATCGCCACCAATATGGCAGGCCGCGGCACTGACATCGTGCTGGGCGGCAACGTAGAAAAGCGCATTGAAGCGGTGGAAGCCGATGACGCGCTGGATGCTGCTGCAAAAGAAAAAGAAATTGCTCGCCTGCGCGATGAATGGCTTGCCGAGCACGAGCAAGTCAAAGCGCTTGGCGGTTTGCGCATCATCGCGACCGAGCGCCACGAGTCGCGCCGCATTGACAACCAGCTTCGGGGTCGCTCGGGTCGGCAGGGCGACACCGGGTCATCGCGCTTTTATTTAAGCCTTGACGATTCGCTGATGCGTATTTTTGCTGGCGACCGGGTCAAGTCCATCATGGACAGGCTAAAAATGCCCGACGGTGAGGCGATTGAAGCCGGCATCGTGACCCGCAGCATTGAGTCTGCCCAGCGCAAGGTTGAGGCCCGCAATTTTGATGTGCGCAAGCAGCTGCTTGAATACGACGACGTTGCCAACGACCAGCGCAAGGTTATTTACCAGCAGCGCAACGACATCATGGACGCGCCCAGCCTGTCGGCTCAGATCAAATCACTGCGCGAAGGTTGCTTTACTGATTTGACCCGGCAGTACGTGCCGGTTGAAAGCGTTGAAGAGCAATGGGATATTGCGGGCCTGGAAAAGGTTTTGCGCGATGAGTGGCAGGTTGAGCTGCCGCTCACAAAAGACTTGGAAAACGCCACCGCGATTACCGACGAGGATATCCTTGAAAAGGTTCTTGGCGCAACCAACGCCGCTTTCGCTGAAAAGCTTGCCTTGATTGGTGAAGAAAACTTTTTGCAGTTCAAACGCATGGTGCTGCTGCAAAGCATTGACACCCATTGGCGTGAACATTTAAGCTCGCTCGATTATTTGCGCCAAGGTATTCATTTGCGCGGTTACGCTCAAAAGCAGCCCAAGCAAGAGTACAAGCGGGAAGCTTTCGAGCTGTTTGGCCAGTTGCTCGACAGTGTAAAAAACGAAGTCACCAAAATATTGATGACGGTCCAGATTCAGTCTGGCGAGCAATTGAATCAAGCTGCAGAAGAAATTGAAAATCGGGGCGAAAGCATTGCCAACGTCACCTACACCGCACCTACTGAGTCGGGTGACGTCGAAACGCGTGTTGATGAGGACACGCAGCGGGTTGCACAAAACTCAGCGTTGCCCGCAGAAGTCATGCAGCGCACCGGCCGCAATGACCCGTGTCCCTGCGGTTCGGGTAAAAAATTCAAGCAGTGCCACGGCAAGCTAAGCTGAATTTACTTAACTTTCCTGAAAGACAGTCCATGCCAGTGAATTTCGTTGCAACACCGGCAACCGACCTGCATGCTGTGCCCGGTGTGCGCTGGGGCATCACCGAAGCAGGCATTCGCAAAGCCAACCGCAAAGACCTGGCAGTGCTGCTGATTGATGAAGGTGCATCTGTAGGTGGAGTCTTTACACAAAACAAGTTTTGCGCAGCGCCGGTGCAAATTTGCCGAGAGCACTTAGCAAAAAATAAGGGCCAAAATTTCGGCATTCGCGCCATAGTCGTAAACACCGGAAACGCCAATGCTGGTACCGGTGCCGACGGCTTGACCCGCGCCCAAGCCACTTGCATAGCGCTGGCGCGTGAGCTGAATGTTTCCCATGAGCAAGTTTTGCCGTTTTCAACTGGCGTGATCATGGAGCCGCTGCCGTATGAGCGGATTGAAGCGGGTCTGGCGGCTGCCATTGCCAACGCCAAGCTAGATAACTGGGCCAACGCGGCAGAGGCCATCATGACCACCGACACGGTGGCCAAGGCGTTTTCAACGCGCGTTACTTTGGGCGGTGTGCCTGTCACCATTACCGGCATCAGCAAAGGGGCAGGCATGATTCGCCCGAACATGGCGACCATGCTCGGTTTTATGGCGACTGATGCCTGTGTGGCTCAAAGCATCATGGGGCAACTGGCGCATGAGCTGGCAGAAGGCTCTTTCAACCGGGTCACGGTTGATGGCGACACGTCAACCAACGACTCGTTTGTAGTGATTGCCAGCAACCAGGCAAAACACGCGCCGATTACCTCACTTGACAGCGCAGAAAGTAAAACGCTGCGAGCCGCCATGATGGGCATTGCCAATCAACTGGCGCAGGCCATTGTGCGCGACGGCGAAGGCGCGACCAAGTTCATCACCATCCAGGTTGAAGGCTGCAAAACCGGCGAAGAGTGCCGCAATGTGGCTTACGCCATTGC
>JANOWB010000049.1:0-4635 GCA_031417695.1 Polaromonas sp. | reverse complement strand
GCTATTGAAGTGTGCACGGCAGGCGGCTGCATCGGCTTGACAGCGGGTGAGTCAGTCAAGGTGCTGAACAACACGCAAGCGCCAGTGCGCACCAATGTGCGGGCCACAGTGCCAACCCCGCCGCCGGCGCAAGAAGCGCAGCTGGCAACGCAGCAAGCGGGGCTGCTGGCGCAAATCAAGGCGCCTGCGCCGGTGGTCATAGAGGCTTTGCCGCCTGTATTGCCGCCAGTGACCTCGCCTGACGTATTTATAAATAACGCAGCAGTGTTGAGTTATACAGGTCCCGATCCGGATGTGGGGTTTCTGGCTTTCGGTGGACTTATTAACGCACCAGGCGGCGGTGTGGGTGTCATCGTCAGCGGAGCCGGAAAGCTCTTGCAGGTTGATGTGCCTCAGCAGTCTGGAAATTCGACTTTCACTTCACTCAGCCCGGCCACTGACACCTACGGACGCTACCTCGCGCCTACTGACCCTAACTTTATTGGCTGGGGCCGATGGGGCGCAGTTGTTCGAAACGATAACGCCCCCAATAGCCTTGCAACCACCACTTTTTCTGATTTCGCGTACGTCACCGGGCGGCCCACCTTAGGCAGCACCGCTGTACCGACCTCAGGGGTGGGTACATACGCTTCCGTTGGCGGAACATCTGCTGTTTTTAGAGACAGCGGTTCAACTTTTTCAGTTCTGGGAAGCTTTACGTCGGCCAGCCTGTCCATCAACTTCTTCTCGACGGCAGTTACTGCCAGTGTCAACACCAGCCTTGGCAGCTTCACACTCCTTGGCTCAATGAACCCCACCAACAGAACTTTTTCGGGTACCGACAACGCTAACGCAGCGACTTCGTACAGCGGCTTTTTGATTGGCCCAACGGGCTCAAGTGCTGGTTTGACATATTCCATACCGTACACCTACGTTCCACCCGTGGGGGCAACTATCTACACCGGCTTCACGACAGGGACTGTAGGTTTGGTGCGGACAGGCATTGCGCCCTGATATCGAGAGCAACACGCGCGGCTTGCTGCTCAACAATCAAAGGCGTACTATCGTGCTGCTATTAAACCAATAGCTTTTTGCGCCTGTATTGAGCGGCCCAAGGTCGCTTTATAAACTTGGTGCTCAATCGAAAGCTGCCGTTGAAAACAGCACCGCCCATGGCCACCACTTGGACTCCAGCCGAGCAGTCGCACATGCACATGCGAGTTATTGCGCTAGAAAACCTGGTAATTGCGCTGCTGGCAGATGCAACCGACGCCCAGCGCGCAAGGGCGCGTGACATGGCGCTGTACATTTCCCCACGCGCAGGTTTTACAGCGCACCCACTGACCGTTGAAGCCGCCGAAGAAATGTTGCACCTAATTGACCGGGCGGAGCACTTTAAAACGCGTTAATGTGGGGTAAGACATCGTAAGGCGGCGTAAGGCGTCGAAAGGTGACGAAAGGTGACGTAGAGAGCGGCGATCGGCCCTGCGACTTTCAATGAAAATCCCGGCTGCGCGCCGCGCCCTGCCCCAGCCTGCCCAGCAGCGGGCTTAAGTCTTCCAGCCGTTTGGCGATCAAATTGCGCACTGCGCCAAAGCCTTCAAGTGTGCCTGGCTGCTCGGTGCTGCGCTGCCACACGCCGTGTACGCCCAGCAGCGTAGAGTGCAGCAGCTCATCGCGTTGGGTCACGCGCAATGACTTCCAGACGATAACGTTGATCGGGCCGGTGTCGTCTTCAATGGTCAAGAAAATCACGCCTTTGGCGGTGGACGGCTGCTGCCTTAATGTCACGATGCCGCAAGCCGCCACGTCTTCGCCGTCGGGAAGCGCGTCAAGTTGCGCGGCAGTTAAAAAACCCTTTTCAGCCAGGCGCGGGCGCAGCAGTGCCAAGGGGTGGCGGCGCAGCGTTAATCCCGTTGCTCGGTAGTCGAACAAAATGTTTTCGCCCTCGGGGGTGTCTGGCAAGTCAAGCGCGGCCTCATGGGTGGGTACGGCTTTGAGCAGCAAAGGCTGGGGTTTGATGGCTGCGGCTTGCCAGACTTGCTGGCGACGGTGGCCGGCCAGTGGGGCAAGTGCATCGGCGGCGGCCAGGGCGTTGACTTCCAGTGTGTTTAATTGGGCGCGCAGGCAGAGGTCTTCAACGCTGATGAATGGTGCTTGTTGCCGGGCGGCCAGGATGCGGTTGACGGTTTGCTCGCTCAGGCCGCTGACCAGGCGCAGGCCCAGGCGAATGGCGGGTTGGTGGGGGCGAATGCCGGGGTGGCCCTTGCTAGACGCGGGCTCAGCTTGTCTTTCTCCCTCCGCCTTCGGAGGAGGGTTGGGGCTTCGCGCTGCGGCTCCGGGAGCGCTTGAGCGCTCCTGGACAGCGCGAAGGAGACCGGGCTCTGGCCGGTCTGCGGTCTGCAAGACAGGGGTTCCCGATGCCGCACCATGCACCCCAACAGCAAATGCACCCTCACCCCTGCCCTCTCCCGCGAGCGGGAGAGGGAGTAAATGCATGGCAGACTCCAGCGTGCAATCCCAATCGCTCTTCAAAATATCCACCGCCCGCACATCCACCCCATGTTTGCGCGCATCCTGCATCAACTGCGACGGCGAATAAAAACCCATTGGCTGCGAATTCACCAGCGCGGCAAAAAAGCAGGCGGGTTCATGGCACTTCAACCAGCAGCTGATGTACACCAGCTTGGCAAAGCTCGCCGCATGGCTTTCAGGAAAACCGTATTCGCCAAAGCCTTCAATTTGCTTGAAGATGCCCTCGGCAAATGCTGGTTCGTACCCGCGCTCAATCATGCGGCCCACCAGCCGGTCGTAAAACCGTTTGACGCCGCCCTTTCGCTTCCACGCAGCCATTGAGCGGCGCAAATCGTCGGCCTCACCCGCCGTAAAGTCAGCCGCCACCATGGCAATTTGCATCACTTGTTCCTGAAAAATCGGCACGCCCAGCGTGCGGCCCAGTGCGCGCCTCAGCTCTTCATTCGGGTAAGTTTCTTCCGCCGGATTGGCGCGGCGCTTCAAATACGGGTGCACCATGCCACCCACAATCGGGCCGGGCCGCACTATCGCTACTTCGACTACCAAATCGTAAAAGCAGCGCGGTTTTAAGCGAGGCAGCATGCTCATTTGCGCGCGGCTTTCAATTTGAAAAACGCCCACCGTGTCGGCAGCGCAAATCATGTCGTAGGTTTGCTCGTCGCCTGACGGGATTTGGTGCATTTGCAAATGCCCGCCGCGCCACTGGTCAATGAGCTGCAAGCTGCGCCGAATGGCTGACAACATGCCGAGCGCTAGCACGTCAACTTTCAGCAGCCCCATCGCGTCCAGGTCGTCTTTGTCCCACTGAATGATGCGGCGCGCCTCCATGGTGGCGGGCTGGATGGGCACGAGGCGGCTCAATTTGGTTTGCGTCAACACAAAGCCCCCCACATGCTGGCCCAAATGACGTGGAAACCCGAGCAGCTGCACTGTCAGGTCCAGCCACTGCAGCACTGGGCCAGCGTCTTTGGCGTCGCTGATATTGGCTTCTTGCAGCCGCTGGGCCAGCAAGCCGCCTTTGTCAAACCAAAAGTTTTCTTTGGCGAACTGCTCAATCATGTCGGGCGCAATGCCGAGTGCCTTGCCCACGTCCCGAATCGCGCTGCGGGGCCGGTAGGTGGTGACGGTAGCGGCAATGGCGGCGTGCTCGTGGCCGTATTTGGCGTAGATGTATTGAATGACTTCTTCACGCCGCTGGTGCTCAAAATCAACATCAATGTCGGGCGGCTCTTTGCGTTCGCGGCTGATGAAACGCTCAAATAAAAGCTGACTTTCAGCCGGGTCTACCGCAGTGATGGCCAGGCAGTAGCACACAGCTGAATTGGCCGCCGAGCCGCGGCCTTGGCACAAGATGTGGTTGTCGATGGCGAACTTCACGATGTCATGTACGGTGATGAAATACATCGCGTAGCCGAGCTCGTCAATCAGGGCCAGTTCATGCGTGACTTGCGCCGCTATTTTTTCAGGCAGGCCTTGGGGGTAGCGCAGCTGTGCGCCAGCATGGGTCAAGCGGCGCAAGCAGTCCATGGGGGATTCTTCACGCAGCACCGCGCCTTGCGGGTAGCGGTACAAATCGCGAATTTCGTCCAGGTCAAACGTGCAGCGGCGGGCAACCTCTAGCGTGGCAGCCAGCAGATCGGGCGGGTACAAGCTGGCCAGGCGCATGCGCGGGCGCAGGTGCGCTTCGGCGTTGGGTGACAAGGCAAAGCCACAATCGTGCACCGTACAACCCAAACCAACGGCAGTCAGCACGTCATGCAGCGGCTTGCGGGAGCGCACATGCATCAGTACCGCGCCGCTGGCTACCAGCGGGATGCCGGTTTGCTGGCTGATTGCTTGTAGTTGCTGCAGGCGCAGCGCGTCGTCCAGACCCTGGAGCAGCTCGACGGCTAACCAGAGATTGGACACTCTCTTGTCTTGCGGGGGAGGAAAGAACGAAGCTCCCTCCCCTTCCGGGGGAGGGTTGGGGTGGGGGCAAGTGCCGAGAGACTGCAAGCATCGCGCGGGGCCCCCCCCCCACCAAACCCCCCACGGGGGAGGGGGGCACAAAAACCACACACAGAAGAAAATAAAAAAAAAAAAAAACATAAAACAAAAAATAAGGGGGCCAACAACACAGGT
>JANOWB010000048.1:0-7626 GCA_031417695.1 Polaromonas sp. | reverse complement strand
CACATATTTGCCGACCATGGCAATGTGAATCTCGTTTTTAGGATGCGCAGTTTCGTACACCAGTTCGTCCCAGCGCTTTAGATTAGCTGGCGGGGTGTTCAGTCGCAGCTTGTCGCAAATCAGGCCGTCCAGGCCTTGTTCGTGCAGCATGCGCGGCACTTTGTAAATGGTGTCTACGTCCCACATTGAGATCACGCCCCACTCGGGCACGTTCGAAAACAGCGAGATTTTTTCGCGCTCTTCTGCCGGTATGGGCCGGTCTGCGCGGCATAACAACACGTCGGCCTGAATGCCGATTTCACGCAGCTGTTTGGCCGTGTGCTGTGTGGGTTTGGTTTTGAGCTCGCCTGCAGCGGCAATCCACGGCACGTAGCTCAGGTGCACAAACGCGGTGTTGTTGGGCCCCAAGCGCAAGCTCATTTGCCGCACGGCTTCTAAAAACGGCAGCGATTCAATGTCGCCCACCGTGCCGCCAATTTCAACAATGGCCACATCGACTGCGTCAGGTGTTTCAAAGCCCGCGCCGCGTTTGACGAAGTCTTGAATCTCGTTGGTGACGTGCGGAATGACCTGCACGGTTTTGCCCAGGTAGTCGCCGCGGCGTTCTTTTTCGAGCACGCTTTTGTAAATTTGGCCAGTGGTGAAGTTGTTGGCTTTTTTCATGCGCGTTTCAATAAAACGTTCATAGTGGCCAAGGTCAAGATCGGTTTCTGCGCCGTCGTCGGTCACAAACACTTCGCCGTGCTGAAAGGGCGACATCGTGCCGGGGTCTACATTGAGGTACGGGTCGAGCTTGATCAGGGTGACCTTCAGGCCTCGCGATTCAAGCAGCGCAGCGAGGGAGGCTGAGGCGATTCCCTTACCCAGGGAAGACACCACACCGCCGGTGACAAAGACAAATTTAGTCATTTTTTAGTCGTTGTTGGCACAGACTAACGTCTGCTTAGGTGGGAAATGTTGATTATAAGGGGTCGCTTTTTCGCGCAATGCACATTGCGCAAACTGATACATTGCGGGCATGAACAACGATCTTGACCTTGACTGTGATTTTGGTATTGATGTTGCCGAGCCGCTGGCACTGGATGGCAAACACATCGTTTTGGGGCTTTCAGGCGGCATTGCCTGCTACAAGGCAGCCGAGCTGTGCCGGGCGCTGATTAAAGCCGGGGCGACGGTGCAAGTGGTGATGACGGAGGCAGCCGAGCAGTTCATCACGCCCGTGACCATGCAAGCCCTGAGCGGCCGCCCGGTGTTTACCAGCCAGTGGGACAGCCGCGCCACCGGCGATATTGCCAACAACATGGCGCACATCAATTTGTCGCGCGAAGCCGATGCGATTGTGATTGCCCCCTGCAGCGCCGACTTCATGGCCAAGCTGCTGCACGGCCGGGCTGATGATTTGTTGAGCTTGATGTGCCTTGCCAGGCCGATTGACACCGTGCCGCTGCTGGTGGCCCCCGCCATGAACCGCGAAATGTACGCTCACCCGGCTACCCAGCGCAACCTGGTGCAATTGCAAAGCGACGGGGCAACGGTGCTGGGCGTGGGCAATGGCTTTCAGGCTTGCGGCGAAACGGGTGACGGCCGCATGCTGGAGCCTGCTGAGCTTTTAGCAGACATCATTTCTTTTTTCACCCCCAAAGTGTTGGCCGGGCAGCACGTGCTGGTGACTGCGGGGCCCACCTACGAGGCCATTGACCCGGTACGCGGCATTACCAATTTATCAAGCGGCAAGATGGGTTTTGCCATTGCACGCGCCGCGCGTGAGGCGGGCGCTGATGTGACTTTGGTCGCTGGGCCAGTCAGCTTGCCCACACCGCGTGGGGTTGCAAGATTCGACGTTAAATCAGCATCAAATATGCTTGAAGCCGTTATTAATCGGGCGCAAGCAGCTACTGTATTTATAGCGACTGCGGCTGTGGCCGACTGGCGGCCCGCAGCATTTGCCAGCCGAAAAATTAAAAAAGAAGGCTCTGGCTCGCCACCGCAGTTGGCGTTTGCTGAGAACCAGGACATCTTGGCCACCGTTGCGCAATCAGCCGCCGCCACCAGCGGTAAATTGTTTTGTGTAGGTTTTGCCGCTGAAAGCCACGACCTGCATGAAAACGCCCAAGCCAAGCGCCTGCGTAAAAACGTGCCGCTGCTGGTCGGCAACATCGGCCCCGACACCTTCGGGCAAGACCACAATACTCTGCTGCTGGTCGACAGCCACGGCGCAACTGAAATGCCGAGAGCCAGCAAGCTCACACTGGCGCGGCAGCTGGTCAAAGAAATTGCCAACCGTATTAACAAACCATCAATCGTTAAATGAAAATCGACGTCAAAATTATCGACCCGCGCCTGCAAGGCAACCTGCCTAACTACGCTACGCCTGGCAGTGCGGGGCTGGACTTGCGGGCTTGTTTAGACGGGCCATTAACCTTGGCCGCCAATGCCTGGCAGCTGGTGCCCACAGGCATCGCCATCTACCTGCGCAAACCTGGCTACGCTGCGCTCATCCTGCCGCGTTCAGGCCTCGGTCACAAGCACGGCATTGTTCTGGGCAACCTGGTGGGCTTGATCGACAGTGATTATCAGGGCCAATTAATGGTCAGCGCCTGGAACCGCAGCGATGTGCCTTTCACCATCGAGCCGATGGAGCGCATCGCTCAACTGATGATCGTGCCTGTTGTGCAAGCTGAATTCAATGTGGTGCAAAATTTCCCGGCGAGTGAGCGCGGGGAGGGTGGGTATGGGTCTACGGGGAAGAAGTGAGACGAAAATTAATCGGAAACTGGGCAAGCACCTAGCAGCATGTACATGGCCGTAGATGACTCTATTACAAGCGCCGATGTCCAGGGTAGAACTCGCGTCGGCTTGCTTGCGCTTACAGATCCTAGAGAAGCTCTTGAGCTTGCAAGGGCAATTAAACATCCTTGGTATAGATGTCAGTCGCTTGCAAAGGTTGCGGATTACTACAGTACGAAAAAGCAGCGTTTGGAAATACTGCGCGAAGCCCTTAATGCTGCGCAGACTCAGAAAGATATCAATCGCGTCGTTTCAGTTTCCGCGTGGCCACGGCGTATCATGGCGCCTTTCGCGGTTGATGAGGTGGCAAAGCATTTAAATTTGCTTGTAAAACAAGCCAACTCTGAAACTCATTCCTTGCGGCGTGCAGATGCCCTATTTGTGTTGGCTAATGCTGTCGAAGACGACTTGACCTTGTTAACCATGATCATGCCATCGCTTGTTCGTGCACTTTTTGACGGACATGGTTGGCGTATTGATCGATTGATTAGGCGGACAGTAAATATGGTGAAACGCTCAATGCCGGAAGTACTGGAGCAACTGGTTGCGCACCATAGTGACGGTGGGAAGAAGCAATTGCTCATGAAGCGCATTGCTGAATTTTCAGATTTGTTGGATTGACAGACGACACAAGATGATCCCGACTTTTTACTTGAAACCAGATTGTGTTGATTTCATTATTCGGGACGCTTTAACCACCGCGCGGCGACTGGGCCATGCTCGTGCGGTTTTGGGGTGAAAACACACGCGAATTGGAAAAATGGGTCAAGCTTTCGCTTGGCCATTTTTTTGTGATGTTTGATCGACCGTTACCGCGCGCCTTTCACCCCAAAGCCCGGTCGCATGGCCCAATCACCGCGCTTGGCTAACGGTTGATGAATGCGGATTGGTGGCGATTTGGGTTGAAATCGCTCAAAATGGCACTTTTTGAGTGCCAAATCGAGCTGTAGCCCAATTAATACGGGCGCGAGCAGCTATCTAATTTATAGTAAATAAACCGAACACCCGGCTCGTTAAGGTCTACCGCCGGGGAAGTAGGTCTTGATGATATTGTCCATCGCCTTTTGTGCAGCGTCGCCTTGCGTCGGTCCGTAGGTAAGAATCGCGGCGGCGTACCAACCTTCGCCGTAATCAGCGCTCTTGCCTGTGCCGTTGATATCCTTGATGGGTTTGTCTAAAAATACACCTGCGTGTATTTTGAAGGCGTCGTTGGTTAGCGGGATTAGCCCTTTGTAGAGCACCAATCGGTCGTAAATCAAGTTAGAACTAGGCAAGTTGGCGGCTGCAATTGCAGCTTTGAGCGCTACCGGGTTATTCGGCTGTATACCCCAAAAGTGAATCAGCGGGGTGAGGTCCACGCCAGCTGCCTTCGACATGCGCAAGATCCTGCTATCGGTCTCGGTGGACGGATCCTTGCCTGGTGTCGCTACCCGATTTTCTTCGCCCCAAAACGCTTCTAATTTATCCCATCCAAAAAGTGCTGCAATCTCAACATACTTGGCGTAGCCGCGCTCTTGATAACGCACCTCATTTTTTTCAGAACTGCTGGTGTCCATCGCATTGCCAGCCCGGAAGTTGGGCGTCACCATCCAGTTAACGGCTGCTACGTCGCGCCCAATTGCCTTGTGCCTGCCCATCGATTCGCCGAGGGCTTCGTCGATGTTTTCTTTGTACAGGTTGTTTTTGATTGCGATGTACAGCAGGTTAATGCTTGCTTCGCCTTCACCACCAAAATTGCTAAATAGGTCGGCATGGCCAAGCTCGTGAAACTCTGAAGCTCCAAATTTGAGTTGAGAGCTACCCGGAACTAACAACCAATGCTTCTCGTTGCCGTTGGTCGTTCTGCCGGGCTTGTAATCGTTGTTACCGGTGGGGTAGCCGATACCAAAGCCGTCGCCAAGTAAGCTGGTGTCGACGATTGCGTAAAGCACCTGGTTGTTTCTGACTTTTTGCTTGCCAGTCAGGGCCGATATGGTGTCAATGCGGTTGTCCCAATCTTTCATGAGCGCCACTGGATCGTCGTACGCGTAGATCCACTTGGTGGGAACCGTGAGCATGACTTTGTCGCTCATGAAGTCGGCCCAAGGCGCGGGGTGGTTGCGCAGCGTAGTTTTCCAATCGTCCAGTGTTGTTTTCTTCAAGGCGGTGCTCTGGAAAAACGGTGCTGGCACCACGTTTTGAATTTCAATTTTTACGCTTGCACCTGCTGTCGCCAAGTAAGGCACATCGATGTAAATGCCGCCACCATAAGGGTTGGCAATCTCAGTGACTTTACTCACGATGGGAAATTGATTGCTGATCCGAAACGGCCGCTCAATCGTGCTTTTGATGTACTTGTCGTGCACATTGGCACCCACACGAATCTTGAACGTGCCATCTTTGGGAATAGAGTCAGGCACGGTAATTTTGGCAATGTCACCAGCGGCCAGGTAATAGCCGGTGGGGCGGCGTGCATAGTGCTGAGAGAAAGCGCTGCGGATGCCCACGTCTTTGACTACCGTACCGTTAATTTCGGCGGTGTAAACCGTGCTGGCCACAGCTGGGGCTTTTACCTTGCCCGGAAACCAGTCAGAGCTGTTGAATTTCAGCCCGACCAGCGTGTCGCGGTACTTTGCCAGTGACGCAGGTGTGAAAGCGAAGTCAAAAATGCTCTGCTGAATGGCCAACACGGCGCGGTCAAGTCCAAAGTTGTCTGCCTTCCCTGAAAAGTTTGGAAAGCCTTCTTTGGTTTTGGCATTGATAAAAAATGCGCCTTTTTCCTTGGTTTCGTAGGCGTTTAACAAAGCAAACGCCTGGGTAATATTGCCTTTATTTTCAGACAGCGTGTAAGTGGTCTGCGTGATGCGGTCGTCTTGCTCTTGCAGTTGCTCTGCTGTCATCACTGACGTGCCGTCTAAGTGCGCTTTGATTTTGGCCATTGCCGCGCCAAGCACGACTGCATCGTTGTTGTCGGCAGTCACTACCTTGCAGTACCCTTTTTTATACAGCGGAGGAATGGGGTCGTTGCCAAATACGTCGGCTGAGAGCTTCAATTTGCCCGTTTGAGCATAGAGGTAAACAAACTTGCTCTCAGCCCCATCTTTCCTATCAGCCTTGTCAAGGCCAAACGCAACGTGCGTTTTTACTTTCAGGTCAAGGATGTCGTCTTGCTTGCCACAAAGCGTAAAGCCCTTCAAATCAAACCCAGGCGAAGAAGAGTCAGCCGCTGTTGTATTGTTCGTAGGGGTGGTAGACGTGTTGGTGCCGCTTGTGCCGGTTGCCGCTGATTCGCTGGTGCCGCCGCCGCACGAGGTCAAATAAACCGAGCCAATCAGAAGACTCACTACCGAAAGTGAGAGTGAAGTTTTGCGTTTTAAATTAAAGAGTGTCATGGTTTTCCTTGGGTTCAGGAGGGGCTCATTCGCGCAACTTATGTGCTCGGGTAGCTTGAGTTGTCTGGTTTGCAAAATGCAGGACGAACTTACTCACGTATCACAAACCGTATTAGAAAATTGATGTGCCCATTGAAAATGACAGTTTTGACATAAAAAGCGATTTGCGACGCGAATGTTGTCGCTAAGGTGCGCCCCGTTGCCGCGCACCAGATGCGCGGTTAAAAAATGAGGGCATTCAGTAAGTACAAAGAACTACTGCCAGCCGCACAGCTGCACGCGCCCGTGGGTGTTGAGTGTTGGGTGTGGAGTCGATCTGCTTGGACAAACGGCACCAAACGCTTCGTGCAGTTAACCCTGAAAAGCGGCTAAATAAGCCAATTTTGAGATTAAAAAAATAGCCACAAGCACCATTTTACGGGCGCGAGCAGCTATAAATAAAGCAGCAAGTGTGGCCATGGCAGGAGCCCCCACATTAAAAAAATCAATGCATGGTGGTGTCTGGCGGCATCGAGTCGAGCGCTTCAAGTTTAAAAAAGCCAGTGCCTAGCGAGCCTTCGCCGACTTCAGCCTCAGTGGCTTCGCGCACCGATTCCACCTTCAAGCTCAACCTGAGTGCAATGCCGGCCAACGGGTGGTTGCCGTCGAGCACCACATGCTCGGGGTAAATTTCGGTCACGGTGTAGATGTGGTCTTGGGGTGTGTCAGGGTTGGCACCGGCGGGAAGGGCGGCGCCGTCAAAAGTCATGCCTTCTTCAAGCTCAGCCGGGAACAGCGCGCGCGGCTCCAGGAAAACCAGTTGTTCGTCGTAGTCGCCAAAGGCTTGTTCGGGCTCTAAATGCAAATCGATGGCCGCGCCGGCCTCTTGGTTTTGCAAGGCCGCTTCAATGCTGGCCAGCAGGTCGTTGCCGCCTAGTAAAAATTCGACTGGCTCGTCGAGTTCATCTAGAACTTCGCCGAGCGTATCTTTTAATGTCCAGGTAAGGGCAACAACGCATTGTGGGGTGATTTTCATCGCACAATTGTCCCATGGAACCTCAACTTGCTTTGCCTTTGCTTGCCGGCTTGACGCCTGCGCAATTCATGCGCCGCCACTGGCAAAAAAAACCGCTGCTGGTGCGCGCTGCGGTGCCTAAGTTTGTGGGCTCAAAGCCGTTGCTAAGCCGGGCCGCCTTGTTTAAATTGGCGGCTACAGCTGGCGTGGAGTCAAGGTTGCTGGTGAAGTCGGGCGCCAGTTGGAAGATGAAAAGCGGCCCGTTTACAAGCCGCCGCCTTCCGCCCGTCAGCCAGCCAGGCTGGACGCTGCTGGTGCAAGGCGTTGACGCCAGTGATGCAGCGGTGCACCAGCTGCTGCAGCAATTTCGGTTTGTGCCCGATGCACGGCTTGACGATGTGATGATTTCTTATGCTTCGGCGGGCGGCGGCGTGGGCCCGCACGTTGACAGTTACGACGTGTTTTTATTGCAGG
>JANOWB010000047.1:0-7368 GCA_031417695.1 Polaromonas sp. | reverse complement strand
GGCGGCTACTCACTTTTCTTTTGCTTCGCCAAAAGCAAAGTAAGCAAAAGAAAAGGCGACCCGCAGTCTGGGCCGCTTTGCGGTTCCTTGAAAAAGCTGAAGGAGCCGGAAAATCTAGAAACTAGCCAGCTTCGCTGTCGTCGGACATCTAGATTTTTTAATCCGTCTCCTCCAACTTTTTCAAGCCCAGCCAGGACGGGGTGGGGAATGAATTCGGGGTCGGATTCGGGTATGCCCTCACCCCTGCCCTCTCCCGGAGGGAGAGGGAGTGAAGTCCGAATCCGAATCCGAATCCATCCCCGCTGCCCCAACCCTTCTGTATGCGCTGAGGAGCGGAGGATTAGACGGATAAAAAATTTAGATGTCCGACGGCTGCTTCAGCAGACTAGTTTCTAAATTTTCCGGCTAATCCGAGCACCGCAGGGTATCCGTAGCGCAGCGAAGGATCGCAGACAGTAGGGTCGCCTTTCTTTTGGTTACTTTTCTTTGGCGAAGCAAAGAAAAGTGACTCGCCGCCGGGCAACCCGGGCAAACCACGTGAAGGCAAACCGCTACAAATAAAAGAGCTGCTCGCGCCCAAATTCATTGGTCAAGACACCGATCAAGCACTAAGAACCAACTCAAAATCAGCCCTTGCAAGCTCACAAACGCTTTCGGGCTTTGCAAACCGCTTAGTGCCCAAAAGCTATTACCCTCTCAGCCGCTCAGGCAGTTGCCGTTCCACAAACAGCGTTTGCACCTCAGCCACACTCAAATACCGCCCATCCGGGCTGTCTTTACCCATTACTTTCAGCAGCACGGGGAATTCGCCGTTCATCAGGCCGCGGTCAACCAGGCGCCGTTTGCCTTTTGCGCGCTCAAAGTTGGCGTCTAAAAATCGGTTGACTTCGGCCAGGTTCAGGCCAGGTTCCGACTTGCCGTCGCCACTAGTTTTGGGGCTGGCGAATTCTTGCAGTCGGGCGAGTTGCTTTGCATCGACTTTTCCCGCCACATCCAAAATGCCAGAGCCAACGCCTTTTTTATCGAACGGGCCGTTGCGCAGTTCGTTAAGGCGCACGCCGTGCAGGTTGGTTTTTAGCACTGCCACAGGCCCCACGCCGTTGGCCACCATGGCAATTGCGTAGATGCCAGGCGCGGTCAGTGCGGGAGTGCTTTCGCCGTGTCTAACCACGGCACCGATAACGCTGACCATGTTGGTCAGCGGCTCAACATCGTCTTGCAACTTGCCGTCAGCAACAAGCGCGCGCAAAAAAGGGCAGGGGTTGCCGCTAGAAACTGGTAATTGCGAAGTTGATTGTGTATTCATTCTTGCTCCAAAGAATTTTGAGAGTTAGTGGCCGGCATTCCCACCACAACCGCTTCAGTTTGCCACGCTGCGCCCTGCCCTGCGCTATTTTTTCTCGTCTCCGCCTGGAATCACCGCGTCGGCAACTGCGCCCACCGCTTTGCCACCCAGCCTGACTGTGCCAATGGCGGCGTCGGCAGCCAAGCCCACTGTGCCCACAGCCACTGAACCAACAGCGTCAGCTATGGCCAGCACCGTGCAGCCCTGCAGCGCGCATAAGCTGGTGCCCACCACAGCGAGTAAAAACTTCAATGCCTTCATGTTCTGCTCCTGAAGAAAATGACCCTAATTTTAAGATGCCTACTTTTCGACACATCAGTAGCTGCGCGATACTTTTTTACCAAGTAATAAATGGTTGACTGCTGC
Source organism: Polaromonas sp. (assembly GCA_031417695.1). Lineage (GTDB taxonomy): Bacteria > Pseudomonadota > Gammaproteobacteria > Burkholderiales > Burkholderiaceae_C > Polaromonas. The sequence goes on along the minus strand of JANOWB010000047.1, from coordinate 5,657 downwards.
CAGAAGCACCGTATTCTTAGCTACTGTATTAATAGCTGATTGCGCGCGTATTTATTGAGCGACATCAATATTTCGACCTTGAAAATATTCAAACAAGAGCCTAAAGCGCTGCATGCCGACTATTGCCATATGCAGCGCACCGCCTACATGCTGTGGCGATGTACCGTGTTTCACTGACATTTGTACCGCTTGGCTGAATGAAGCCACTGTTGTACTAAAAGTCAGAAAACAACATGCAACCGATCTTGTGGCAGCAAATCTACAACCCGTTCGGCAACATGACGATATCTACCCTGCTGGGCGCTGTGCCGGTGGTGCTCATGCTGGCGGGCCTGGGCTTTTTGCTTTTGGCATTCGATAGCACCGGCCTGCCTGGTAGGCGTGCTGGTCACGGTGCAGGCCTGCGTGTGGCCGTTTACCTTGATGGTGGTGAAGCAGCAGGCAATTGCTCTCGGGCGGTTTTCTGACGCGCCTTGCAAGCCTTGGCCTGCAAACATTTTTTGCATCGATGCAATCATGGCGCATCAATGAAAAACCCACTATCCATCCAAGGAAAACCCATGACCAAGCCAGCCGTGCCGCCGGGGCAGCAAGCTATCAATTCTTATCGCCTGTCGCGCCGCGCAATGGTGCAGGTCAGTACTGCTGTGGTGGCCGCACCGCTGGTGGGATGCGCCTCTGAGCCCACAGCCAATTCGCCAGGCGACGTTGCAGATGGCAGTGAACCCAACCCCGTCATGATGCGAATAGACCTGCAAGTCAATGGCCAAGCCTACCCACTGACCATCGACGGCCGCACCAGCCTGCTGGATGCGCTGCGCGAAAACATGAATCTGAAGGGCTCTAAAAAAGGCTGCGACCACGGCCAGTGCGGAGCTTGCACGGTGTTGGTCGACGGCAAGCGAATCAATTCGTGTTTGACCCTGGCAGTCATGCACGAAGGCCAGGCCATCACCACGATTGAGGGCTTGTCGAATGGCGAGGCGCTGCACCCCATGCAGACAGCGTTTATCAAGCACGACGGCTTTCAGTGCGGGTATTGCACGCCCGGTCAGATTTGCTCGTCACTCGGCATGCTGGCAGAGGCCAAGGCCGGCATGCCCAGCCACGTCACTCAAGACCTGCAAGGCGCAGGCAGCGCGCTCACCGATGAAGAAATAAGAGAGCGCATGAGTGGCAACATTTGCCGCTGCAGCGCGTACCCCAACATCGTGGCGGCCATCCGCGACGTAGCAGAAGCAGCAGCATGAAATCGTTTACCTACGAGCGCGCCGCGTCACCGGAAGCCGCCGCCGCAGCGGCAATGGCCAAGCCTGGCGCCAAATTTATTGCGGGCGGCACCAATTTGCTGGACTTAATGAAATTGCAAGTCGAAACGCCGCTGCACTTAATCGACATCACTCGTCTGGGGCTAGACAAAACTGAAGCGACGCCAGATGGCGGCGTTCGCATTGGCGCGATGGTGCGCAATTCAGACTTGGCGGCTGACCCGCGTATTCGCAAAGACTACGCGGTGCTAAGCCGCGCATTGCTCAGCGGTGCGTCGGGCCAGCTTCGTAACAAGGCCACCACGGGCGGCAACTTGCTGCAGCGCACGCGTTGCTACTATTTTTATGACACGGCACAGGCCTGCAACAAGCGCGCGCCCGGCACGGGGTGTTCGGCTTTGGGCGGCTACAACCGCCTGCACGCCGTGTTGGGGACGAGCGACCAGTGCATTGCCACGCACCCGTCCGACATGGCCGTGGCCATGCGTGTGCTGGACGCGCGGGTTGAAACCGTTATGCCCAGCGGGGCTAAACGCGTTATACCGATTGCCGACTTCCACCGCTTGCCGGGCAACACCCCGCACATTGAGACCAGCCTGCAGCCGGGCGAGATGATCACCGCTGTAACGCTGCCGCCACCAGTTGCTGGAAAGCATGTTTACCGCAAGGTGCGTGACCGGGCGTCTTATGCATTTGCTACGGTTTCAGTAGCGGCTATTCTCGACGTTTCGGGCGGCGTGGTGCGTACGGCCCGCATGGCATTTGGCGGGCTGGCACACCAGCCATGGCGTGTGCTGCAGGCAGAAACTGCTTTGGCGGGTGCGCCAGTCAACGCAGCCAGCGCGGACGCAGCCGCAGCACGTGTGCTGCAAGGCGCGCGCGGTTTTGGTCACAACGATTTCAAAATACCCTTGGTGCGCAGTACATTGCGCGCGGTGTTGACCGAAGCCTGACTTATCCAAACCGAAGGACATCACCATGCAAATGAACGCACCTGCCCCGCGCAACGCACTTGACGAAAACCGTCAGGGCCTGATGGGCAAACCCCTTGACCGTGTTGACGGCCGCCTGAAAGTCATGGGCAAAGCGCCCTACGCGCACGAAATGGTAGAGGGCGGCGCAGCAGCCGCTTATGGCTTTATGGTGCAAGCGACTATTTCTAAAGGCACGGTCAGCGCCATCAACACCAGCGCCGCCGAGCGCGCACCCGGCATACTGTTGGTGATGACCCACCTCAATGCACCCAAGCAAGCCGCATGGGGCCCGATTACCCTGCCTGACCGCTATGCGCGGTCGATTCCGCAGCTTAGTTCCAGCAAAATTGAGTATTACGGGCAGCCAATCGCGTTTGTAGTGGCCAACTCTTTTGAGCAAGCTCGATCTGCCGCAAGCCTCGTGACTGTCAAATACACCGCGGCCACAGGAGAGCATGAAATGCAGAGCCGTCTGGCGCAGGCCGAGCTGCAAAAATCGTTTTTTGGTGAGCCGCTCATTGATGGCTCTCAAGTTGATTTTGAAAAGGCGTTTGCCTCGTCGGCAGTCAAGGTAGAGGGCCGTTTCACCACGCCCGCCCAAGCCGCCGCACCGATGGAGCCGCCCGCCACTTTTGCCTACTGGGAGGGCAACAAGCTCACTGTTCATTGCTCTGCACAGCTGATCAACAGCGCTCAGCAAGGCGTGGCTTCTACGCTGGGCATACCGTTGGGAAATGTGCATTTGGTCAGCCGCTACATCGGCGGGGGGTTTGGCAGCAAGCTGCCGATTTACGGCGACGTGATTTTGACCGCGCTGGCTGCGCGTGAGCTGCGGCGCCCGGTTAAAACCGCACTTACCAGGCAGCAGATGTTTCACGTCACCAGCCACCGCAGTGACACTGTGCAGCGTCTTCGCCTGGGTGCCTCAAGCGACGGGAAACTGAACGCAGTCGGCCATGAGGCGTGGTCTAACGGCGCGCGCTACGATGATTTTTTTGAGCCGTCGGCGCTGCAAACCCGCGTGCTCTACGCCGCCCCTGAACGATACACGCCGCACTATTTGGTCAAGCTTGATTTGCCGGTATCGGACTCTACCCGCGCGCCGGGCGAATCGGTTGGAATGCTGGCCATTGAAATTGCCATGGACGAGCTGGCCGAAAAACTCAAACTGGACCCAATTGAGCTGCGCCTGCGCAACGAGCCCGCGCAAGACCAGGACAAAAAAATTCCGTTTTCAAGCCGCAACCTGGTAGCTTGCATGAAGGACGGCGCTTCCCGCTTCGGGTGGGCCCAGCGCAACCCCGTGCCCGCCCAGAAGCGCGAAGGCCGATGGTTGGTGGGCATGGGCATGGCAGCGGCTACCCGCGCCAACGTCATGATGCCGTCCAAGTGCGACGTGGCACTTGACAGACAAGGCGTGCTGACTGTGAAAATGGCAATGACCGACATCGGCACAGGCAGCTACACCGTGTTCACGCAAATCGCCGCTGAAATGATGGGCCTGCCCATCGAGCGGGTACGCATGGAACTGGGCGACAGCAACTTCGCGGCCACGCCAGGTTCAGGTGGCTCGTGGGGCGCCGCCAGTGCAGGCTCGGGCCTGTTTGATGCGTGCACAAATTTGCGTGAAAAGCTGGCCACCAAAATGGGCGTGAATGTGGCCGATGCTGTATTTGCCAAAGGCAACCTCACAGCCGCAGGCAAAACCGAAACGCTGGGCGCGCTGGCCGGTACGCTGGGCATGCAAGCCAACGGCGAAATCAAACCCGGCGCCATGGCCAAACAGTTTTCACAGCAGGCTTACGGCGCTCACTTTGCTGAAGTGCGCGTGAACATCGACACCGGCGAAATCCGCGTGCGCCGCTTGCTGGGCGTGTTTGCAGCGGGTCGAATACTCAATGAAAAAACTGCCAAAAGTCAAATCTCAGGCGCCATGATTTGGGGCGTCGGCTCGGCCCTGCATGAAGATTCCATCATCGACAAACGCGACGGCCATTTTGTCAACCACGACCTGGCCGAGTACCACGTGCCGTCGCATGCCGACATCCCCAAAATCGACGTGCACTTTTTGACTGAGGTGGACGACAAAACCAATCCGCTCAAAATTAAAGGCGTAGGCGAGCTGGGCATTTGCGGCGCTGGCGCTGCGGTGGCCAATGCGGTGTACAACGCAACTGGCGTGCGGGTGCGGGAGTTTCCGATCACGCTGGACAAAGTGCGCGCCGGGCTTGAGGCGAATCGGGTGGTTTGACCAAGAGCAAAAGTTACTATGACTTTTATAGCTGCTCGCGCCCGAATTTATTGGATTACAGGCCGAGTTAATGCTAGAAAAAGTCGTTTTCTTTGCTTTCAGAGCCTCAAAGAGCTAAACCGTCGCCCGCAGCGCTGACTTCGGCCTGAACACTTTGCACACCTCAGGCCGGGTTTCAATGTACGGCCCGCCAATCAGGTCAACGCAGTACGGAACAGCTGCAAAAATGCCGGGCACGATTTGCTCGCCTGCTTCGCCTTTTAAACCCTCCAGCGTTTCGGCAATGGCTTTGGGCTGGCCCGGCAGGTTGATGATGAGGCACTTGTCGCGCACCACCGCACATTGCCGCGACAAGATAGCGGTAGGCACAAACTTCAAGCTGATTTGACGCATCTGCTCGCCAAAGCCCGGCATTTCTTTGTGTGCTACAGCCAGCGTGGCTTCAGGTGTCACGTCGCGCAGCGCAGGGCCTGTGCCGCCGGTGGTTAGCACCAGGCTGCAACCTGCGTCAACCAGCTCAATTAGCGCCGCGCTGATCCCTGCTTGCTCGTCTGGTATCAGGCGTTCTTCAAAAGTAATCGGGTTGAGCAGGGCTTTGCCCAGCCAGTCTTTTAGCGCGGGCAAGCCCTTATCGATGTACACGCCGGTTGATGCGCGGTCGCTTACCGAAACAATACCGATTTTTACTGGGTCAAAGTTTGGCATGTCTAGCGTTACTAGGGCGCAGCGGTGGCCTGCATTTCCGTCTTAACCAGCTGAAATATCTCACGGTACGACTTGCCGTGGCGCGGCGCTTCGCCGGGTTTTTCGGGTTTGAAGTCTTTGCGGGCCTGGCGAATCAACGCGCGCAGTTGCTGTGCGTCAGTTGCCGGGAAATCATTGAGCCATGCGCTCAATGCCTCATCGTCAAGTACCAACTTGTCACGCCACTGCTCAGCCAAATGCAATTGCAGCGTGAGTTGAGCTGAGCCATTGAGCTGCTCGTTGATGGCTTCACGAATAGGATCGGCGTCGAGCGGGCGCATGAGCTTGCCGATGAACTGCATCTGGCGGCGGCGGCCTTCAAAATTGGTGATTTCCCGGCAACTGACGCACAGCAACTGCGCGCGTTGATTCGCCAGGCCCGCAAAGACTTCAAACCCGAAAAACCCGGCGAAGCGCCGC
>JANOWB010000046.1:0-9680 GCA_031417695.1 Polaromonas sp. | reverse complement strand
ATGGACGTGCGAATTGCATCGCCAGAAGAGTTGCAACCACCAGCGCAATTGGTAGCCGAGATGCGCACACTCGCCAAAACCACGGGCGCCAAAATCACGCTTGAAGTTGACCCGGTTAAAGCCGTGCAGGACGCCGACTTCTTGTACACAGACGTGTGGGTGTCGATGGGCGAGGCGGAAAGCATCTGGAAAAAACGCATCGCGCAGTTGCTGCCGTACCAGGTAACCACGAAGCTCATGCATGCCACTGGCAAGCCGCGTACCAAGTTCATGCACTGCCTGCCAGCTTTTCACAATTTAGAGACCGAAGTGGGCCGGGAGATTCATGAAAAGTATGGTCTGAGCGAAATCGAAGTCACCGACGAGGTGTTTGAGTCCGATGCATCGATTGTTTTCACCCAGGCCGAGAACCGCATGCACACCATCAAGGCGATTCTGGTCGCTACCCTGGCATGAGAGTGTTGATTGCGTTGGGCGGCAACGCCATGCTCAGGCGCGGTGAAGCCCTGAGCTTTGAGAACCAACTCGCCAACATCACCCGCGCTGCTGCGCAATTGGCCCGTGTAGCTAAAAAACACGACGTGATCTTGACGCATGGCAACGGCCCCCAAGTGGGTTTGCTGGCGCTGCAAGCTGCTGCCTACACTGCCGTTTCCCCGTATCCGCTGGATGTATTGGGTGCTGAATCTCAAGGCATGGTCGGGTACTTATTGGAGCAAGCTTTAAGCAACCTGCTGCCGCCTAGCAGACAGGTAGTGAGCCTGATCACGCGGGTGGAGGTAGACGCTCTTGATCCCGCTTTTGCGCACCCGACCAAACCCATCGGGCCGATGTACAGCCAGCAAGAAGCCGAACGCTTGGCCACGCAAAACAACTGGGCAGTGGCGGCTGATGGGCCGCCCGATAAAAGCGGTTTCAGGCGCGTGGTGGCGTCGCCCCGGCCGCTGCGCGTGTTGAACTTGCACGCGTTGACGAGCCTGGTTGATTCAGGCGCGCTGGTGATTGCAGCGGGTGGCGGCGGCATACCTGTGGTGCGCGATGCCAAAACCAATGTCTGTTCAGGCGTAGAGGCGGTGATAGACAAAGACTTGACTGCCAGCTTGCTGGCGATTGCGCTGAAAGCCGATTGCCTGCTAATTGCGACTGATGTGGAGGCGGTATTCATGGACTGGGGCAAGCCCAGTCAAAAGGCAATCGGCCGCACGACCCCGGCGTTTTTGCGGTCGCATACCTTTGCCAGTGGCTCAATGGCGCCCAAGGTGGAGGCTGCTTGCAGCTTTGTTAGTCAAAGCGGTCAGCGCGCGGTGATTGGCTCTCTTGAGCATATTGAGGCCATGATGGCCGGGGATGCAGGAACGCTGGTGTCGCTGGCTGGTGCCTAGCCGGCAGACGTGGCTGGCTGGTGCCTAGCCAGTAGCCACAAACCGATCAGCCCGCGCTGCGTGCAGCACTTCTGAAAATTGCCTGTCCACCATGTCAACCGGGCGTTTGTTTTTTAACCACGTGTTGGGCTCGGTGAACCACAAGGCCAAAGCCCAGTTGTCGAGCACCGCATCAAGTTCAAGAACCACGCGGCGCACCTCTTGCTTGACGCTCATGTCGTGTGGGTGGAACTGAAACATGGGCACCCAAAAGTGGCTTTCCCACTCAAAGCTGAAGATGTCGCGCAACACGATTCTTCTGGCCACGCTGACAAAATCGCCCTTACTTTCCTCTTCCAACAGCAGCGCAAGGTCATCTGCCTCGGTGGCGCCCCCGCAGTCAGCATAGGCAGCTTTCAGTGCCTCAAAACCCGGTAAGTTTCGGTTGCTGTGCATGGCAAACGGGGGTGCTTTTTTAACGATAGACATGCTGCTTAGTGCCCGTTGAGTTGCCTTGGCTGCTCGCTTGCCTTGCGCGTAACTTGCTCACGCTCCAGCATGAGCGCCGTATGCAATTGCTGCATGGCCTCAACGCATTGAAGAACAGTGGTTTTAATCACTTGGTGCCGCTCATTTGGCGGCAGCTCTGGCGCTTTAAGCAGGGCGTCGTCAACGCAGTTCTCAAGCCGCGCTTGTATGGCGTGAAACAACTCGTCCCAGTCGGCCGCAGAAATGTTGCTATGCCCATTGCTTATGGCGTCTGGCCCGGGGTTGGGGTCTGGCTCTGGGCTGGGAATAGGGCGGTGCAGTGCTGATGCCATGTGTTCTGCTCTAAAGGTGTCAAGCACGGAGGGTGCGGCACGGTTGGAATACTGTGAGGCGGTTTGAGCTAGCTGAATCACTGGGAGCCTCCTGATGAACAACGCTTAGCTGCGTAGGACTTCATCGTCTGTTTTTGTAGGGCCGGTGTCTGTGCGATAACGCACACAGTACGAGTTGTAACGAATCTTATTTTTTAAGCATTTTTTAACAATAGCTAACAATAAATGCTATTAATTCAGGAGCTGCTAGCGCCCGTATTTATTGGGCTGCAGCCCTAAATTATGCCTAAAACGGGTGTTTTTAAGGCATTTTGGGGCCGCCACAAGTCCTGCTGATGCTTGATGTGCCGTTACAACAACTCAGCGTAGGTTTTTTGGGCGCCCGCCTAGCAGCCACGGGCAGTTCAATGGCGAATCCGCTGGGCGAATGATGGGCTGCGCAGGCTGTTTAAGGCTTTTTCCAGAATTCAGCTAATTGGTGATGGGCGGCAGACGAGGTAGGGGTGGCTTTTGCTTCCAGGTTGCTTCTTAGCGGCGCATCTTTTGCATCGTCCGGTAGTGCGTGTGCATCAATGTCTGCCAAAAAAGCCATAGACCAGTCTCCATACTCACGCGCACTCACGGCCTGTCGGCTGACTTCCACGATTTGATGGTGCAAGGTGGATTTTTTAATGGCTTCAAATATAGTGAGGACGCCGCTTTGCGGGCCCTCAAGATACTGCATGAATTTGCCCTCTGTGAACAGCAATAAACCCGTGACTTGCTCTTCAAGATTCCGCTTCCTCGCGTTGTCAAGAATACGCTCAAGGTCGTTTTTTGCCAGCGGACGACTGGCCGTTGACGTGTACACCAAAGAATAAAGGGAGGGTTGTTCAACGGAGGTCATAGTCGTGGTCATATGCAATCCTTGGATGGGCGGTTTGATGTGTCAACCGGAAAGTGCACTATAGGCCTTCAGAGAACTTTTGCAAGTTTTTATGTGCGGTACCGAACCTTGCTTCGTTTGCAATTCGTGCACAACCAAAGTCAGTCTGAACCCTTGAACAGAATAGATAAATTTGATAGCTGCTCGCGCCCGTATCTATTGGCTCAACGGCCGAAAAGGCACTTTAAATATGCTTAAAACACAGGGCTCCTACAGCAGGTCGGCGTAGGTTTTTTGGTCAGCCTCGTAGCAACCGCAGGCTGCGTGCTCCAGTCCCTTGCGGTTAAGAACGGTCAGCTTGCCCCGGCTGTAACTGATCAAGCCGCTTTTTTGTAGCGCCCCAGCTGCAGCAGTGATGCCGACGCGCCTTACACCCAGCATGTATGCCAAAAATTCTTGCGTAACTTCAAACGTGTTGGTTTGCGAGCGGTCCTGGCTCATCAGCAGCCAGCGTGCCAGGCGGGGGCCGATTTGATGAAACCGCACGCAAGCGGCTGATTCAGCTAGTTGCGCCATCAGCACATACAGGTAGCGATGCAGCTCGCTTTGCAGCGGCGGGCTGGCAGCCAGCTCCGCCTTGAAGGCTTTGGTGCCAATTCGCCATGCCGTACCCGAGCCTTGTACCAGCGCATGCAGCGGGGCAGTGGCCACACCGAGTGCCAATTGCACGCCCAGCATGCCTTCGCGGCCCACCATGCCAACTTCTACGCCGGGGCTGCCTTTAACGACAGCGATTAACGATATAAAACCCTCGGTAGGAAAATACACGTATTTGGTGGGCTTGCCGGGCTCACACAGCACTTGGGCCAAAGGCAATTCAATATGCTCGCAGGCGTCGATAAAGCGCAAGCGGTCTTTGCGGGGAAGCAAATCAATCAGGTGGTTACTGGGGGAAGCCATAAGGGACTCTCTGGTGCGCTGCTGCCCTTCAAGGTGAAGGAATATGCCACGGCCCTGCTGCTGAAAATGTAGCAGACTTGAACGATGCGCAAGGTTAGCGCAAACTTGAGCCAGTTTCTGCGGGGTACCGCACATAGCGCTGAAACTTGCGATGAAAACTGCGAAAAAGCGGCGATGGACTACAGCCCAGCGCTATTTGGCAATTTTTGCAGGCAACAGTCGGTCATATTCTTTTTTGACGACGCCATAGCATTCGCAGGTGCGTTTTTCAAGGCCTGGCCTGTCCAGCACAGTGATGCGACCACGCGCATAGCGAATCAACCCGGCGGTTTGCAGCTTGGTGGCGCTCTCGGTCACGCCCTCGCGGCGCACGCCCAGCATGTTGGCTATCAGCTCTTGCGTCATGACCAGCTCATCACCGTCCAGCCTGTCCAAACTGAGCAGCAGCCAGCGGCACAATTGCTGGTCTAGCGAATGGTGGCGGTTGCAAACGGCCGTTTGCGACATTTGAGTAATCAACGCCTGGGTGTAGCGCAGCAGCAGATGCAGAACTGCGCCTCCCCGGTCAAACTCGTCCTTCATGTCCTTGGCCTTCAGGCGAAAGCCATGCCCCGCGCTTTGCACCACGGCACGGCTGGGCGTGGAGCCACCACCCATGAACATTGACACAGCCACCAAGCCGTCATTACCAACGACGGCGATTTCTGCAGACGCGCCGTTTTCCATCACGTACAGCAATGAAATGATGGCCGTTGTAGGAAAGTACATATGGCTCAAGGTTTTGCCTGGCTCGTACAAAACATGACCAAGGGGCAGCTCTATGTACTCCAATAAAGGCTTCCAGCGTTGCCATTCGGCACCGCCCAAGGCGGCCAGAATGTGATTTTTTTGGGGGTTGTTATTCATTGGACGGCAGTATAGGCATTTGTAACGATTTTGTATGTTCGCTAACGCACACAACAGCACATAAAAAGCACACCTCGTTGCGTATCAAGTCAAGCCGTATGCACTGGGTACAACGGCGTTGCAACCTACAGCCCTTGAGTGCTGCACCTGCGCTAATGAACACTTCTTTTTAACTGACCAAAGAAAGCATTGCCATGACTAAACAAACTGCGCAGAAAAAGCAAAACGCACCGCTGTTAACCCCCACCGACCTGAAAGCCGCTGCAACTAAAGACGTGTCAGCCGCCATGAACGGCATTTTGGCTGACGTGTTCGCGCTGTACCTCAAGACAAAAAACTTTCACTGGCACATGTCCGGCCCGCACTTTCGTGACTACCACGTGATGCTGGACGAGCAAGCCGACCAAATTTACGCCATGGCCGACCCAATTGCCGAGCGTATTCGCAAACTGGGGGGTACCACTCTACGCTCAATTGGCCACATTGGCCGCACCCAGCGGATTTTGGACAACGATGCTGAGTACGTTGAGCCCGCCGACATGCTGGCAGAGCTCTGCGACGACAACAAAACCGTTACCGCTCGCTTGCGCGAAGCACACGGCGTGTGCGACGAGCATGGAGACATTGCCACAGCCAGCCTGATCGAAAACTACATCGACGAAAGCGAGCGCCGCACCTGGTTCCTGTTTGAAGCCAGCCGCCCGGCGGACGCCACCGGGCACTGACATGGCCTTGCTGGCGCTGGAGCACAGCCGGGCGGCTTACGGGGCAGACTTTGCGTTGTACGGCGGCGTGGTGGTAGCGCTATCTGGCGTGTTGATATGGCGCGCTCCGCTGGCTTTGTGGCCTGAACTGGCGTTGCTTGTCGCGGCCGGTTTGCTGAGCTGGACATGGGTTGAATACGTGCTGCACCGCTTTGTACTGCACGGCCTGCAGCCGTTCAAAGGCTGGCACGCCGAGCATCATGCGCGACCCAGTGCGCTTATTTGTGCGCCCACCCTGTTTAGCGCGACGTTGTTTTTGACACTGGTGTTTTTGCCGACCTTGCTGCTGAGCAACGTGTGGGACGCATGCGCCTTGAGTTTGGGCCTGGTCACAGGTTATTTGGCTTATGCCATTACGCACCACGCGGTGCACCATTGGCGCGGCAAGAGTTCCTGGCTTAAAAAACGCAAGCAGTGGCATTCGCTTCACCACGCCAACAAGGTGCAGACCCGCCGTTACGGTGTTACCAGCGGGTTTTGGGACCGCGTTTTTGGCACTGGCATGGGTTGAAGGCGTGGGCAGTCGATAACCAAGCGCGGCAGTGTAAAACGCTACGGAAAGCTGTGAGGCAGACCACTGCTTTCAACGGTGTTGAATGGCATTTGGGGCTTGATAAAGTCAGCGGTACTAGAGGCTAAAAACTATTTCACCAGCAACGTGGGAATCTCGCTTTCAGCCAACACCCGCTGAGCCACGCTGCCCATGAACATGCGGCTCAGTAGCCCGTGCCCATGTGTGCCCATCACAATCATTTTTACCCGTTCGCGCTTGCTGGCTGCAACGATCTGACTGGCGGCAGTACCCACCTGCCACAGGCAGCGGTATTTGACGCCGTGCTTGTCCAGAAACTTTTTGATGGGCTTAAGAACTGCATCGGCCTGCTTGGTTTGGTAGGCGGTCACTTCGGCAGAACCTAGCTGGTGCTCGATTTGCGCCGATATGGCGTCTTGCACATGCAGCACCACCAGCTCGTCGCCGGGGCTCAGCAGCGATTTGTCGCTCACTAAAAAGTTAAGGGCTCTTTTGGTGAAGGCACTGCCGTCTGCGGCGAATAAGATTTTCATGATGGCTCCAAAGTTTTCGCTGACCCGACTTGGTATGCGGGGCAGCGCAATTAAATAGACTTGGCAAGTGTGCGTTGATGTGCTGCTGGCGTATTGACGCTGATCAATGAATGGCGAGAAACCTGCGCGGTCATTTAAGCCTTGGCTTGGCTGGCAACACGGTTGGTTTTCCCCTTCCAGACTCTCAGCAAAAGCTTGCGCGATTCGCTGTACCCCAGCACGATGCTGGCCATGCCCGCGCAAATCAACCATTGATGCAGTGTTAGCGGCACTGTGCCAAAAGCCAGGTTCAGAAAGCCGATGTTGATGACCGCCACCTGCAGCGCTAACGACAGCACTACCGCAGCCCAAATCCAGCGATTGGTAAACAGGTTGGCAAAGGCACTGCGTGTTTCTGAGCGGGCGTTAAAGCATTGAAACAGGTGCGCCATGACCAGCACGGTGAAGCCTGCAGTCCGTGCCGTGGCAATGTCGCCTGAGCCGGTGGGCTCGTCAATTTGGGCGATCAAACCGCCCGGCAGGTACATGTCCATGGTTAGCAGCGTTACAACGGAGATGACCAAACCAACTTCAAACACACCCGCCCACATATGAAAGTCAATCACGCGTGCGTTGATCGGTCTGGGCTTGCGAAGCATCACGTCGCTGTTGGCCGGGTCGGTGCCAATGGCCAGGGCGGGCCATGAATCAGTGATCAAATTGAGCCACAGGATTTGCGTCGCTAACAACGGCAGCACCACAGCCGCAGCAACGCCGCCTTGCGCCGCAGTGTTCAGGCCAATCACGCTGGCGCCGACCACGCCCAAAAAGACGGTTAGTACTTCGCCCATGTTGGACGACAACAGGTAGCGCAAAAACTTGCGTATGTTGTCGAAAATAGTGCGTCCTTCCTGCACGGCATGAACAATGGTGGCGAAGTTGTCGTCTGCCAAAATCACCTTGGCGGCCTCTTTGGTGACCTCAGTACCACTGATGCCCATGGCGATCCCAACATCTGCTGATTTAAGCGCCGGCGCATCGTTAACGCCATCGCCCGTCATGGCAACTACCTGGCCATCGGCTTGCAGCGCGGCAACGATTTCCAGTTTGTTAGCTGGCGATACCCGTGCAAACACGGAAGTTTTACGCACAGCCTGCGCAAAATCTGCATCGCTCAGCTTGTCAAGCTCAAGCCCGGTCAGCGCGCTTTCACCTGCCTTGGTGATGCCAAGGTCTGATGCAATGCGGGCAGCGGTGCGGGGGTGATCGCCGGTGATCATGACCACCCGGATGCCTGCGGCCTGTGCTTGTGCAATGGCCACGGCCGCTTCTTCTCGTGGTGGGTCCATCATGCCAACCGTGCCAACGTAGACAAGGTCGTGTTCCAGTTCAGCAGCGCTTGCTTTGCCTTCATTCGGGCTTAAGGGGCGGAAGGCAACTGCCAGGGTGCGCAGTGCTGCATCAGACAGGGTATCGACAGCTTTAAGAATTTGCGCACGCTGGGCCGCGTCGAGCGGTTTTTTACATGCGCCAACTTGCACATGCGTGCATTTTTCAAGCAGCACATCGGGTGCGCCTTTGCTGACAAGGATGATTTGCGCACCGTTTGCTTGGTCAGTCTCTAGGCTTGACATCATTTTGCGTTCTGATGTGAACGGTATCTCACCGATGCGCTGATAGCGTTGGCTGCGCACTGTGGCCGCATCTTTTGACAGCTTGCGTTCGGCCACCAAAAACGCAGCCTCTGTTGGATCGCCGTGAACGGCCCATTTCCCGTCTGCTGACTGCGAGAGCGTTGAATTACCCGCCAGACAGCCGTAACTGAGTAGCAGGGTTTGCTCGTCCAGCAGCGCGCCTGCGCTTAAGTTTTTACCGTCATGCTGCACATGGCCATCTGGCGCGTAGCCGATGCCCGTTACGGTTGATTGGCCAGACGCCGTGACGATCTGCTCAATGGTCATTTCAGACCGTGTGAGCGTGCCTGTTTTATCGGTTGCAATGACAGTTGCAGAGCCGAGTGCTTCAACTGACGACAGTTTTTTAACAATCGCATTGCGGCCCGCCATCCGCCGCACCCCAAGGGCCAGCACCACAGACAAAATAGCGGGCAGCCCTTCAGGCACAGCCGCCACGGCCAGAGCCACGCCAAACAGCAGCACGCCCACCACATCGCTGGTGGACTGAATATCTGAAATCAGCAAAATGGTGCCGACCACAATCACGGTGATGATGATGACCGCCACACCCAGCAGCCGCCCGATGTGGCTTATTTCTTTTTCAAGCGGCGTGGGTTCATCTTTGACGGCTTTGAGCAATTTTGCGATGGCGCCAATTTCGGTCGCCATGCCGGTTGCTGTCACTACTGCCAATCCTGTGCCTTGCGCTACTGCTGTGCCTTTGAACACCATATTCAATCGGTCGCCAAGCGCCACAACATGGGGCAGGGCGTCAGCGTTTTTCAGAACTGCTTCGCTTTCGCCGGTCAGGGGTGCCTCAAGTACGCGAAGCGATGCGGCCTGCGTTAACCGTGCATCGGCACCGACCGCATCGCCTTCAGCCAGCACCAGCAGGTCGCCAACCACCAGCTCGGCACTGTTGATGTGTAGCCGCTGGCCGCCACGCATGACTGAAGACTTGGCGACGGTCATCTTCGCAAGTGCAGCCACGGCGTCCCGGGCTTTGGCTTCTTCCAGGTAGCCCAAAGCCCCGTTGAGCAACACCACTGCTGCAATTACCAGCGCGTCTATGGGCCAGCCAACAAAGCCGTCGACGCCCCATGCGGCCACGGCGATGGCAATGGCCACCAGCAAAAGGTAAATCAGCGGGTCTTGAAACTGCGCCAAAACGCGCCGCCACGCGGGCGTGGGCGGTGCTGACTGGAGCTCGTTGGGGCCGTTTTTGACCAGGCGTGATGCGGCTTCTTGTGGCGATAGCCCGCTCTCCAGATCCACCCCCAAAG
>JANOWB010000045.1:0-3616 GCA_031417695.1 Polaromonas sp. | reverse complement strand
CTGGCTTCTCAACGTTTGCCGGCGCGGCCCGTTTGAATCCCGATTAGTCAACCATGCCGCTGCAAGCCGTTTTATTGGTACTGCTGGGCGCGCTCATTCACGCGGGCTGGAACATTGCCGCCAAAAAAGCCAATGGCGACGTGCGCTTTACTTTTTTCAGCTGCATCATCATGCTGGTGGTGTGGTCGCCGCTGTGCATTTGGCTGGGCTGGAACGTGGTGCCCACCTGGGGCATCAAAGAATGGGGTTTGATGGCGCTAAGTGGTTTTGTGCACTGGGTGTACTTTTATTGCTTGCTGACGGGTTACCGCAAAAGCGACCTCACCATCGTCTACCCGCTGGCGCGTGGCTGCTGGCCGCTGCTGTCGTCGTCTGTGGCGGTGGTGGTGTTTGGCGAGCAGTTGTCTAGCCTGGGCGTGCTGGGCATTGCGGGTGTGGTGATTGGCGTGTTTTTGGTGGCTGGTGGCCCTGCGCTTTTTAAAGCCGCGCACGACCCGGCCAAAAAAGAGCGCGTTAAAGCAGGCGTGTTTTGGGGCTTGCTCACTGGCGCGCTGATTGCCTGCTACACCGTGCTTGATGCGTATGCGGTCAAAGTCATTGCCATATCGCCGATTTTGTTTGACTACTGGTGCAATGTGCTGCGCTTGCCGTACGCCGCGGTGCCGGTGCTGCGCGACAGAGCCGAGGCCTGGCGGCTGTGGAAGCTGCAGTGGAAGTACGCTGCGATTGTGGCGGTGTTCAGCCCCATCGCCTACGTGTGCGTGTTGTATGCCGTGTTGATTGCACCCGTCAGCCACGTAGCGCCTGCGCGTGAGGTCAGCATGCTGTTTGCAGCTTTGATTGGCGGGCACCTGCTGGGCGAGGGCGACCGATGGCTGCGCGTTGTGGGCGCGGCGGCAATTGCGGTGGGTGTGATTGCATTGGCAGTTGGATAGCGCCTAACCGGCGCGGGGTACCGCCTGGCTAGGGCAGATTAAGCGCGGAGTCAGCACGGGGCGACAATAGACGCTTCAACACACAAGCTGCCCCATGACTGAAGACACCAACCGCCAGAGCGAACTCAAAAAAATGGAGCTGTGTGAGCCTTGCTCAGGCATTCAGCGCAACTGGCGGCGCGCGCCGGGCCACGCCGAGCTTGTCCAGGGCGGCAACAGGCAAGAGGACCACCGGCAAAACCGCTACAGCAATGCCAAACAGTCGTTGGTCACCATCACCAGTTACCGCTGCGACCGCTGCGGCACGAAGTGGGAATATGAAAATAACAAGGCCGACCAGAAGGCGGGCTGGTCGGTGGTGGGCGGCTAGGCAGACCTGGCTAGTGCTTGGATTCTGCTATTAATTACCTAGCTGCTCACGCCCGTATTTATTGGGCTAAAGTGCCATTGCAGGCTGATTTTGGCCTTGAAAAGTGCTTTCAGCAGCTCTCAGCGAGTTAATTGCGTTAATTGCGTTTATCGCGTTCGGCGTGCTCAACAGATTCGGGTGGTTTGGTTTGTGCCGCTGTGCGCTCTTTTTCACGCGCCAAATCGCGCAGCTGCCACCACACAAAGGCCGCGCCCAAGCCCACAATCAGCAGCACCTTGATCAGCATTAGCGGTGAGTCAGTCATGGCGGGGCAACAAGTTAGCGCTACAGGTCAGCTGGGAGTGCCAGCTGCTTCGGCTGGTTCGTGCCTGCCGTGGTTCTGCGCGTAGGTTTTGCGCTGAGCGTCTGGTGTAGCGGTTTTGGCGGCGTCGGCCTGCTGCAGGCGCAAAAACAAATCGGCTGTCCATTGCGCACGTTCTTCAAAGGTGCGGCGCGGCGACTGGCTGGGCTTGGCGGGCTTGGCGAGGGTAGTGCCTTGCTGCATGGCCGCTTCTACCAAAAAGAGATTGGCCGGCAAGGCTGCCATGTGCACGGTTGGGTCGGCCGGGGTGATCAAAATGGCGGCGCTGGCTTTTGCCAAAATGGCCAGCTTGCGTTTGCCAGACACCACAGCGCGGCGGTTGATGGAATCGAGCCCGGCTTTTTCAAGCTCGCGGCCAATTTCTGCGTAGACCAAGCGTGCGGCACGAATGGCAGGGCGACAGTCGCGCGGCAATTGGCCAATGCCGTGCTCAGAGCGCTGGTACAACTCGTCGGCGGCTTTAATCAAACGGTCAATCACGGCTGCAATGCGGTGGTCAAACACCGGCTGGGCCAACCAGGCGTCGGGCTCTAAACCCGCTTCACGCATCCACGCCAGCGGCAAGTACAGCCGGCCAAAGCGGGCGTCTTCGCCGACGTCACGCGCAATGTTGGTGAGCTGCATGGCTACGCCCAAGTCGCAGGCGCGAGCCAGTGCTTGTTCGCTGCGCGTACGCATGACCACGGCCATCATGGCGCCCACGCTGCCTGCCACGCGTGCGCCATAGGCTTGCAAATCTTCAATGGTTTCGTAACGGCGGCCTTCTGCGTCCCACTCAAAGCCTTCAAGCAGGGCGGCAACCAGTTCAAGCGGCAAGTCGAATTCGCGCACCACCGCGGCAAGAGCCCGGTCGGGCTCGTACGCCATAGGGTCGCCCGCATAAACGCGGCGCAAGCGTTCATTGAGTAAAGCCAGCGCGGTGACGCGGTCGTCACTGAAATCAATCGCGTCGTCGGCTACCCGGCAAAAAGCGTACAAAGCAATTGCGGGGCCGCGCACCCGGCTGGGCAGCAAGCGCGACGCTGCAAAAAACGTTTTGGAGCCGCCGCGCATCAGCTCTTGGCAAGCTTCATAGTCAAAGCCGTGCTTGGCGTTGGCCTGTGCAGCAACGCTGGGCGCGGAGGGCGTGATGACGGACGGCTGTGCTTCGTGCATAGGCGAAAGTTTAACCAGAGGAAAGGTGTTTTTAAGGCGTTATTGCCTGCTCAGGCTTTGGCCTGGCTTTCAATGGCAGGCACCACGGTTTGCAATGCCTTGGCAGACATCAACACCCCCGGCATGCCGGCGCCTGGGTGCGTGCTGGCGCCGACCATGAAGAGGTTTTCAATGTCCTCGCTGCGGTTGTGCGGGCGAAACCACGCGCTTTGCAACAACACTGGCTCCAGCCCGAAAGCTGCGCCTTTGTAAGACAGCAAATCATCATGAAAATGCTGCGGCGTCATGACGTGTGAGGTGACAACGTGTTTGCCCAGCTCTGGCAGCAGTGTTTCTTCTAGTCGCTTGCACACAGCGTTTTTGTAGGCCTCAGCATGCTCAGCCCAATTGGTGCCACTGTCCAGGTGCGGCACAGGCGCCAGCACATAAAAGTTATCGCACCCTTCTGGCGCCACTGATGGGTCAGTAGCAGTGGGGCGGTGCAGGTACAGACTGAAGTCTTCAGTCAACTTGTGGTTTTTGAAAATATCGGTCAGCAAACCTTCATAGCGCGGGCCCAGCACCATGGTGTGGTGCGGCACATCCTTGTACTGGCGGTTGGTGCCAAAGTACCAAACGAACAAGCTCATCGAATGCTTGCCGTTTTCGATGCGTTTGTTGGTCCAGTGCTTGCGGTGCTCTGGCGCAATCAGGTTCATGTACGTCCATGAAGTGTCTGAGTTGCACACCACGATGTCAGCGGCCAGCGCCTCGCCGTTGGCCAGTTCAACGCCAGTAGCGCGGCCGCCCTCAACC
>JANOWB010000044.1:0-10195 GCA_031417695.1 Polaromonas sp. | reverse complement strand
TCGGCCGACCCGAAAAAAGACCCCAACGCCACGCGCTACACCAGCATCACGTTTGATGAGGCGATGGGCAAAAACCTGGAAGTGATGGACGCGACTGCATTCGCGCTGTGCCGCGACCAAAAGTTGCCGCTGAAGGTATTCAGCATTTTTAAACTAGGCGCGCTCAAGCGCGTAGTGATGGGCGAAGACGAAGGCACTTTGGTGCATGTGTAAGCAAGCCTCGATCGTCGGGCCAACAAACCTCTAAACTATCAAACGGCGACTGGCCAAGCCAGCGTCAGTCCAGACATTCGGAGATTTATTCATGAGCATCGCTGAGATCAAACAGACTGCAGAGCAAAAAATGCAGCAGTCGCTGGAATCGTTCAAAAGCAGTTTGACCAAAATCCGCACCGGCCGCGCTAACCCAGGCCTGCTCGACACCGTGCAAGTCGACTACTACGGCTCAATGGTGCCCATCAGCCAGGTGGCCAACGTTGCACTGCTAGATGCACGCACCATCAGCGTGTCGCCATGGGAAAAAGGCATGGGCGCGAAAATTGAAAAAGCCATTCGCGATTCAGACCTGGGTTTGAACCCGGCTTCGCAAGGCGACTTGATTCGCGTACCCATGCCCGCCATGACCGAAGAGCGCCGCAAAGAACTCACCAAAATCGTTCGGTCTGAGGGCGAACACGCCAAGGTGTCGATTCGCAACCTGCGCCGGGATGCCAACGACAACGTGAAAAAGCTCGTCAAAGACAAACTGGCCTCAGAAGACGACGAGCGCCGTTCGCAAGACGAGGTGCAAAAGTTTACCGACCGCTACATTGTGGATGTAGACAAGCTGGTGTCCGGCAAAGAGGCCGACATCATGGCGGTGTAAGCCTTGATTCACATTAACCTGTTTTGACTCAGTTGCAGATAACACCGCAGTCCAGTCAGTCCCCAGCAATGCAGCTGTCGGTGTCCTACCGCTTGAACAGTTAAGTAGCTGAACGGAAAAGAGCGAAGCCGAAAATGTCAATGCCCATTTCTAGCGCTGTTCCGTACCATGTCGCCATCGTCATGGACGGCAACGGCCGCTGGGCATCCAAACGGTTTTTACCGCGCATTGCCGGACACCGGCAGGGCGTAGATGCCTTGAAGGCCTGCGTTCAAGCTTGTGTTGACCGCGGCATTGGCGTGCTGACTGTGTTCGCTTTTTCTTCTGAAAATTGGCGTCGGCCCGAGTCCGAGGTGTCTGGCCTCATGGAGCTGCTGGCCATTGCTTTGTCGCGCGAAGTGCCGCGCCTGCAAACCAACGGCGTACGAATGCACTTCATTGGCAACCGCCAACAGTTATCCAGCAAGGTGCAAGCGGGCTTGGCCAAAGCTGAATTGGATACATCCGTCAACCAGCGCCTGATATTGAACGTGTGCTTTAACTACGGCGGTCGCTGGGACATTGCGCAAGCAGCTCAAAAGCTGGCGGCCAATGGCCAGGCAATCACTGAAGTGTCACTTGACCGGGCCATGGCGCTGGCCCACGTACCCGACCCAGATTTGCTGATTCGAACAGGCGGTGAATTGCGCATCAGTAATTTTCTGCTCTGGCAGGCGGCGTATTCAGAGCTGCATTTTTCAAAAAAGCTGTGGCCAGATTTTGATGCTGCAGCACTCGACGAGGCGATTGACGTCTTCAAAACCCGCGAACGGCGTTTTGGGTTGACGTCTGCTCAGCTCGACGAACCGGCCCAGGCGGCGTCCGCCAAAGCCGCGCACAGCAAAGCTGCCTGATGCTTAAAACCCGCATCATCACCGCTATCGTGTTGTTGGCTATTTTGCTGCCTGCATTGTTCTATCCGTTGCCGGTTGCGTTTAACGCGGTCGCTTGGGTGTTGATTGGCGCGGCTGCTTGGGAGTGGGGAAAACTCAATGGCTGTAGCCAGTCTGCTTCTATTTTAATAGCTGCTTGCGCCCTATTTATATGCGCTACAGCCTGGTATTCCGGGTTTTCTGGCATGCAAACGCGCGGCCTGTGGATCGCGGTGGGTGCGGCGTGGGTGCTGGTTGGCGGCTGGCTGCTGGCGCGCGGGCCAACTGGTTGGGGCCGTGTGCCAAAGTTCATTCGCCTTTTGGTCGGCGTACTGGCTTTGTGCGCGGCTTGGCTGGCGCTAGCCCAGGCGCGCGAGCGGGGCATTGAGTTTTTATTGTCTGTTTTGCTGCTGGTTTGGGTGGCTGACATTGGTGCTTACTTTGCAGGGCGCACGTTTGGCGGGCGCTTTACGCGTAGCAAGCTGGCAGTCAGCATCAGCCCCGGTAAAACATGGGAAGGGGTGTGGGGCGCAATGCTGGGCGTACTAGTGATGGCATTGGTCTGGGCAAGCTGGCCAACGCTGTCGGGTACGGGCGGCGTAACCGATGCGGCAGCCCTTGCAAGCAGCCTGTACGCGCAGCTACAAATGCGCCACGGGGCTTTGTTTTTAGGCCTTGCGGTTTTGTTTTTAGTGGCCATGAGCGTGGTGGGCGACCTAGTCGAATCGCTGGTTAAGCGATCCGCTGGCGCAAAAGATTCCAGCAACTTGCTGCCCGGCCACGGCGGCGTGCTTGACCGTATCGACGCGCTGTTGCCCGCGCTGCCGCTGGCCATGATGCTGATCAGCATGTAGATTTTAAAATCAGTTAAACGATCGTTCAATGACAACCTCCCGGCAACGCATCACTGTTTTAGGCTCGACTGGTTCAGTCGGGGTCAACACGCTGGACGTGATTTCGGCGCATGCCGACAAATTTGAAGTGTTTGCGCTGTCGGCGGCGACGCAAACCGACTTGCTATTTGCGCAGTGCGCCAAGTTCAAGCCGCGCTTTGCCGTGATGGCTAACGACGACCAAGCCCACGTTTTAAGCCTTAAATTTAAAGAAGAAGGCCTTAAAACTGAAGTAATACGGGCGCGAGCAGCTCTTGAATTCATAGCATCTCATGACGACGTTGACGCTGTTATGGCGGCCATTGTGGGTGCGGCTGGCTTGGGGGCTTGCATGGCTGCAGCCAAGGCGGGCAAGCGCTTGCTGCTGGCCAACAAAGAAGCGCTGGTGGTCGGCGGCGAGGTATTTATGCAGGCGGTGCGTTCGGGTGGTGCGCAATTGCTGCCGATTGACAGCGAGCATTCGGCCATTTTTCAGTCGCTGCCAGAAGACCCCGCTACCTGGTCATCGCGGATTGAAAAAATTATCCTCACGGCGTCAGGCGGGCCTTTTCGCACCCGCGACCTGGCGACGCTGCGCGACGTCACGCCAGACGAAGCCTGTGCCCACCCCAACTGGGTGATGGGCCGCAAAATTTCAGTCGACTCTGCCACCATGATGAACAAGGCGCTGGAAGTCATTGAAGCCAAATACCTGTTTGGCGTGACTCCTGCGCAAATTGAGGTGGTGATTCATCCGCAAAGCACGGTGCATTCGATGGTGCAGTACCTCGATTCGTCAGTGGTGGCGCAAATGGGCACGCCCGACATGCGGGTGCCCATTGCGTACGGCTTGGCCTGGCCCGGCAGAATCGCGTCGGGCGCAAAACCGCTGGACTTCAAAACGCTTAGCGCCATGACGTTTGAGGCGCTTGACCCGGTTCGGTTTCCGGGTTTGCAACTGGCCTGGGAAGTGCTGGCGGCACCCGTTGGCGCGACGGCGGTGCTGAACGCAGCCAACGAAATTGCTGTGGCGGCGTTTTTAGATCGAAAAATCAGGTTTGATCACATTCACACCGTTAACCGCGAAACTTTAGACCGCCTGGTGCTGTCTTACGTCAGCGGTATCGATGATTTATTGGCCATAGACGCTGAAGCGCGTGCGATGGCGAGCGGCATTGCGCTGGGTTTGGCGCACAAGATCGGACATTGACATGTTGACTGTGATCGCTTTTTTAGTGGCGCTAGGCGCACTGATTGCCATTCATGAATACGGGCACTACCGCGTGGCTGTGGCTTGCGGTATCAAGGTGCTCAAGTTCTCGATTGGCTTTGGCAAGCCGCTTTACACGTGGCGCTTGAAGGGCAAGCCGACTGAGTTTTCTATCGGCATGTTGCCGTTGGGCGGCTTTGTGAAAATGCTTGACGAGCGCGAAGGCCCGGTAGACCCGCTTGAAAAGCATTTGGCTTTTAATACCCAACCTTTGAAGTCCAGGGCGGCTGTGGTGGCAGCTGGGCCCGTAGCCAACCTGCTGCTGGCCATACTGATTTACAGCGCTCTTAACTGGACAGGCTTGCAAGAGCCTAAAGCAGTGTTGGCCAGCCCAATTGCCGGCTCGTTAGCTGAGCGCGCTGGTATCCGCGGGCAAGAGCTGGTGGAGCGCGCTGGTTTTGACGGTGAAGCGCTGGAGCCAGTGCGGTCGTTTGAGGACTTGCGCTGGCGCCTGATGCAAGGTGCGCTGAACGGGCGCAGCGTGCGGCTGGTGGTAAGCGACGGCAATGTTCGTGCACGAACTGCTGAGAACACAGCCGACGCGCCGACCAAAGAAGTCGTTTTGAACTTCAAGAACTTTGATGTCAGCGAAGTAGATGCGCAACTTTTCAGGCGCATCGGCATACTCGGGCCGTGGACGCAGCCGGTGCTGGGTAATTTGCTGGCCGGTGGCCCGGCAGACAAAGCCGGGCTTCGCGCGGGCGACGTGGTGCTGCGGCTTGGCAGCACGCCGATTGTGGATGGCCAGCAACTGCGCCAAGCGATTCGAAACCCGGCTGCCCAAACCGCGCAAAGCGCACAAACCGCAAGCCCCGCTTCCGAAACCTGGACAGTGCGGCGCGATGGCGCCACGCTGGATGTGCAGGTCACGCCGCGGTTGGCGGTCGATGGCAAGTTAACGGTTCCTAGAATCGATGCGGCTGTGGGCGGCCGGCCCGAGTTTGTCACCGTGCGCTACGGCGTATTTGAAGGGCTGTGGCAAGGCATCAGGCGCACCTGGGACTCATCGGTGTTAACGCTCAAAATGATGGGCAAGATGCTGATTGGCGAAGCGTCCCTGAAAAACCTGAGCGGCCCGCTGACGATTGCCGACTACGCGGGCAAATCGGCCAGCTTGGGTGTGTCGGCATACCTGCTGTTTTTGGCTGCCATCAGCGTCAGCCTGGGCGTACTGAACTTGCTCCCGCTCCCCGTATTGGACGGTGGACACCTGATGTATTATCTTTGGGAGGCAGTCACTGGCAAAGCAGTGTCAACAGCTTCGATGGAACTCTTGCAGCGTGGCGGTGTGGCAGCGTTGCTGGCCATGATGTCGGTAGCGCTTTTTAACGATGTCACCCGGCTTTTGGGTGGTTTTTAAATTCAATCGCCGATGCGCTTGCGGTGTAGCAAGCAAATCGCACAACGTTTTCGACGTCTTCTGAACCCTTTAGCCCATGCAAAAAAAATTCAATAGCTTCAAGCGCAACGCCGTGTGCGCAGTCGCAGTCAGCCTGTTCATGGCCCAGTCGGCGTTTGCTGTTGATCCCTTCACCGTGCGTGATATTCGGGTTGAAGGCTTGCAGCGCATTGAGCCCGGAACTGTTTTCGCGTCACTTCCCTTTCGCGTAGGCGAGACCTACAACGACGACAAGGGCTCGTCAGCCATTCAGGCGCTGTTCGGCTTGGGTTTGTTCAAAGACGTTCGCTTGGAAGTCAACGGCGATGTGCTAGTAGTGATCGTTGAAGAGCGCCCCACGGTTTCTGAGGTGAGTTTTGTCGGCATCAAAGAATTCGACAAGGAAGCGCTTAAAAAAGCGCTGCGTGAAATCGGTCTGGCGGAGGGCCAGGCGTTTGATAAAGCTTTGGCTGATAAAGCCGAGCAAGAGCTCAAGCGCCAGTACATCAACCGCAGCCGTTACAGCGCCGAAATTATCACAACGGTTACGCCCATTGAGCGCAATCGAGTTAACTTGTCTTTTAACGTTATTGAGGGCGACGTTGCCAGAATCAAGGACATCCGCATCGTCGGCAACAAGGCCTTTAGCAGCTCTACGCTGCGCAATTTGTTTGACCTGGACACCGGCGGCTGGATGAGCTGGTACACCAAGTCTGACCAGTACTCGCGAACCAAATTAAACGCCGACATTGAGTCGATGCGCTCGTACTACCTGACCCGCGGCTACCTTGAATTTAAAGTCGACTCCACTCAAGTTGCAATTTCGCCTGACAAACAAGACGTCAGCATCACGCTCAACATCAATGAAGGCGAGCGATTTGTTGTCTCAAGCGTCAAGCTCGAAGGCAACTTCTTAAACCGCGATGACGAATTCAAAGCGTTGGTCAGCATCAAACCTGGCCAGGCCTACAACGCCGACTCGGTAGCGCAAACGACCAAAGCCATTACGGATTATTTTGGTACTTTTGGCTTTGCTTTTGCCAAGGTGGACCTGGTGCCCGAAATTGATCGTGCGAACAACCAAGTGGCGTTGGTGATTCAAGCCGAACCAGCACGCCGGGCTTACGTCAGGCGCATCAGCGTGGCCGGAAACACACGCACCCGCGACGAAGTGGTGCGCAGGGAATTTCGCCAATTCGAGTCGTCATGGTACGACGGCGACAAAATTAAATTGTCTCGAGACCGCGCCGACCGGCTCGGGTTTTTCACCGACGTTAATGTTGAAACTCAAGAAGTCGCCGGCACGGCTGATCAGGTCGATTTGACCGTTACCGTGGTGGAAAAACCCACCGGCAACCTGCAGTTGGGCGCCGGGTTTTCGAGCAGCGACAAGCTGTCGCTTAGCTTCGGTATCAAGCAAGAAAATATTTTTGGCTCAGGCAATTACCTTGGGCTCGAATTTAACACCAGCAAAGCCAACCGCTCGCTGGTGCTTAGCACGGTTGATCCGTACTTCACCGCCGACGGCATTTCACGCGCACTTGACTTGTATGTGCGTACCAGCCGCCCTCTGGACGGGCAGGGCGGCGACTACGGCTTGAGAACTACGGGCGGCAGCATTCGGTTTGGTGTGCCTTTTAACGAGGTCGACACGGTATTTTTTGGCGCCGGTGTTGAGCGACTTAGCATCAAAAAGGGCGCCAATGCGCTCCCCATTACCTACCAAACGTACATCAATGATTTTGGCGCCACCACCACGTCTTTCCCGCTGACGGTGGGTTGGGTACGCGACAGCCGCGACAGCTCGATTGTGCCGACCATGGGCAGTTACCAACGCGCCTACGGCGAGTGGGGTATTGCAGGCAACGCGCGTTATTTGCGCACCACGTTCCAGCGCCAGGAATATATTCCCCTGAACAAACAGTTCACGTTGGCCTTTAACGGCGAGTTTGGTTGGGGCAAAGGCTTGGGAGGCAAGCCGTTTTCGGTGTTTAAAAACTCGTCGTCTGGCGGCTTGGGCTCTGTACGCGGCTTTCAGCAAGGCTCGTTAGGTCCTCGCGACGTTTTGGGGCTGGCAGTGGGCGGGCCAAAAAAGATCACGCTTAACGCAGAGCTGATTGCGCCTTTCCCCGGTACCGGTAACGACCGCACCCTGCGCACTTACGCATTTGTCGACATGGGTAATGTGTTCGGCGAAAACGACCCTTATAAATTTGCTGAACTCAGGGCCTCTTATGGTGTAGGCATTAGCTGGATATCGCCGGTGGGGCCGCTGCGCTTTGCCATCGCCCAGCCGCTACGCAAAAAAGTAGGGGATAAAATAGAGCGATTCCAATTCCAGATCGGCACGTCCTTCTAATGATCAAAATTTCACACCAATTGTTGTTGGCATCTTTGCTTGCAACCGCCTCAGCGTTTGCTGGCGCTCAAGAGTTCAAGGTAGGCATCGTCAACCTGGACCGCATCTTCAGAGAAGCCAATTCTGCCAAGACTGCTCAGGCCAAACTTGAGCAGGAGTTCAACAAGCGCGAAAAAGACATTAACGATTCAGGCGGCACTTTAAAAGCCGCAGCTGACAAGTTTGAACGCGAAGCCCCGACCATGGCCGAGAGCCAGCGCGTTGCACGGCAAAAGCAGCTGGCAGACCAAGAACGAGATTTCCAGCGCAAGCGCCGCGAGTTTCAAGAAGACCTGACCACCCGCAAAAACGAAGAACTGCAGCAAGTCATTGAGCGGGCAAACCGCGTGGTGAAGGCGCTGGCTGAGTCGGAAAAGTACGATTTGATCGTTCAAGAAGCCGTGTACGTGAACCCCAAGCACGACATCACCGACAAAGTGCTCAAGTCGCTGAATGCCGCAGGCGCCAAGTAACTTCAGCGTTAGCTTCGGCGTAATTGGCGGCAGCGCCGCCTTGAGTGACTTGTGACGCTCAAACTTCAAGAAATAGTCGACGCCCTGGCCGGCGAGTTCCATGCCCGGTTGATCGGTGATGGGTCTGTACCCATTGTTCGCCTCGCCGGTCTAGAGCATGCTGGCGAGCAAGACCTGTCTTTTCTCAACAATAAGAAATACACCAGCAAACTTGCTGCTGCCAAAGCAGCTTGCGTAATTGTGGCGCCGTGGGCGGAGCAAGCCGCTGTTCAGCGCGGGCGCTGCATTGTGGTTGACGATCCGTATCATTACTTTGCGCGCGTTACTCAATTCTGGAAGCAGCGCCACGTTGCGGCGCCGACGGGCCCTGCAATTCACCCTACCGCAAGCATTGATGCCAGCGCGCAGGTAGGAGCTGGTGCGAGGGTCGGCACGTTCACCGTCATTGGCCCAGGCGCGATTGTGGGCGCGGGTGCTGAAATTTCTGAGCATTGCGTGTTGGGCGCAGGTTCCAGCGTTGGCGCGCACACCCGCTTTGCGCCGCGCGTCACACTGGCCGCAGGCTGCTGCATTGGCGAGCGAGGCATCGTGCATTCGGGCGTGGTCATTGGCGCTGACGGCTTTGGCTTTGCGCCGCACAAAGGCCAGTGGATAAAAATTGAACAGCTTGGCGCGGTAAAAATCGGTGATGACGTTGAAATTGGCGCCAATACCTGCATTGACCGCGGCGCCCTTGAAGACACCGTGATTGAAAACGGTGTGAAGCTGGACAACCTCATCCAGATTGGGCACAACGTGCGCGTTGGTGCGCATACCGCCATGGCCGGCTGTGTGGGCGTTGCGGGCAGCGCGGTGATTGGCGCGCACTGCACGGTGGGTGGCGGTGCCGTGGTGCTGGGGCACTTGGCCATCGCCGACCATGTTCATATTTCAGCGGCCTCAGTTGTTACCCGTTCTATTACGCAGGCGGGCAACTACACCGGATTTTTCCCGCTCGACGACAATGCGACGTGGGAAAAAAATGCAGCCAGCGTCAAGCAGCTTTCGGTGTTGCGCGACCGAATCAAACAACTTGAAAAAGCGATTGTGCTGAAGGCAGACTCGTAGCGCACCACCTGCCCAAGTGCAAGCCGCAGAAAAAAACCAAAGAAAAATCATGATGGACATTCACCAAATTTTGAAGCAGCTGCCGCACCGTTACCCCATATTGTTGGTCGACCGCGTGCTGGAAATTGAAAAAGGCAAGCGCATTAAAGCGCTTAAAAACGTCACCATCAACGAGCCATTTTTTATGGGGCATTTTCCGCACCGCCCAGTCATGCCAGGTGTGTTGATGCTGGAAGCCATGGCGCAAGCTGCTGCGCTGCTGGCGTTTGACATGCTGGGCCAAGCGCCTGACGATAAAACTGTGTATTACTTTGCGGGTATCGATGCAGCGCGATTCAAGCGGCCGGTGGAGCCTGGTGACCAATTGATCATGGATGTTTCGCTAGAGCGAATGAAGGCTGGTATTTTCAAATTTAAGGGCACGACGCGGGTAGGAGAAGCAATCGCCTGCGAGGCGGAGCTGATGTGCACCATGCGAACGATTGCATAAACAGCAATGAGCATTCATTCAACCGCCATCGTTGACCGGGAAGCTGAGATCGACAGCAGTGCCAGCATCGGGCCGTACAGCATCATTGGCCCGCACGTCAAGGTAGGCTCTGGCACCACCATTGGTGCCCACTGCGTGATTGAGGGGCACACCACGATTGGCGCAGACAACCGCATTTTTCAATTCAATTCACTCGGTGCGATTCCGCAAGACAAAAAGTACGCTGGTGAGCCATGCGAGTTGGTGATTGGCGACCGCAACACCATCCGTGAATTTTGTACTTTCAATATTGGCTCGCCGGGTGATGTCGGCGTGACGCGCGTGGGTAACGACAACTGGATCATGGCCTATGTGCATTTGGCGCATGATTGCCAGGTGGGCAACCACACTATTTTTGCCAATAATTCGCAGCTCGCAGGCCACGTGCATGT
>JANOWB010000043.1:0-7169 GCA_031417695.1 Polaromonas sp. | reverse complement strand
AGCAGCGTTTGCAGACGCAGGCGCAGACCTCATCAGCTTTCACCCCGACGCGTCTGGCCACGTGCACCGCAGTATTCAGGCTATTAAAAGCAAAGGTTGCAAGGCAGGGCTGGTGTTTAACCCCGCCGCACCGATGGACGTGCTGGACTGGGTGATTGACGATATTGATTTGATTTTGATCATGAGCGTCAACCCCGGTTTTGGCGGCCAGTCATTTATCGATAGCGCCCTGCGCAAGATTGAAGACGTGCGCAAGCGGATTGACGCATGCGGCAAAGACATTCGGCTAGAGGTCGATGGCGGAATCAAAACTGACAACATTGCGCGAGTGGCCGCTGCGGGGGCAGATACCTTTGTGGCGGGCAGCGCGATTTTTGGCAAGCCCGACTACAAGGGCGTGGTGGATGCTATGCGGGTGGAGTTGGCCCGGTAATCAAGCCGCCAGCTTCTGAATTTTCGGTCGCTTGATCTTGCCCGCTTGGTACAAATCGTATTGCAATTGCATGCCTGCCCATAATTCAGGGCTGGTACCAAAAGCGTCTGCGAGGCGGTAGGCCATGTCCGCAGACACACCCGATGCGCAAGTCACGACACGCGACAGCGTCACCCGATTGATACCGAGTTTGACGGCAGCCTCTGTGACTGAGATTTTGCCTAAATATTCCCTAAGGACTTCGCCAGGGTGTGGCGGATTGTGCATGCGTGTCATATTTGAATCTCCGTAATTTGTTAGTGGTAGTCGCGGTAATCGACCAGGACTGCATCTTGCCCTTCAAAAGTAAAAACTATGCGCCAGTTGCCATTGACAGTTGATGCCCAGTGCCCTTTTAAATCGCCTTTTAGGGGTTGCAATGCCCAAGATGGCGCTGAAAGATCTTCGGGTTTAATCGCTTGGTCAAGAGCCGCTGTTAGAAGGCGCAACTTTGTCGCATGAGCTGCCTGAATGCCGGACTTGTTGCCAGTCTCAAAAAAGCGCTGCAAACCTTTGTGACGGAAGCTCTTGATCATTATCAGATTGTAGTGCGTAGCGCATCAAACTACAAATTTTTTATTTGGAACGATGACCACCAGACCGCAAACTTTTGAAGCCGCCATCATCGACCTCGACGGCACGATGGTCGATACCATGGGTGACTTTGTGGTGGCCGTTAACCTGATGCTGCGCGATTTGGGTTACTCGCCTGTTGACCGAACAGTGGTAGAGCTGCGAGTGGGTAAGGGCTCTGAAAACCTTGTTAATTCAGTGTTGAATCATGCTATAGCCCAATTAAATCGGGCGCAAGAAGCTCCTGAAAACGTAGCGCTGTTTGAGAGCGCCATGAGCCTGTACCGGCAGCATTACCGCGCCATCAATGGCCAGTACGCCCAGGTGTACCCGGGCGTGGTGGATGGTTTGCTAGCCTTACAGCAAAGCGGGCTCAAGCTGGCTTGCCTGACGAACAAGCCAACTTTCGCCCGCTAAATCAAAGACCCTTACTGACAAAAACTCGCAGGCGGAGGTGACATGCCGGTGGCGAAGTTGAAGTAGTAATTAATACCTTTAGCGGCGTTGAATTTTGCATTCATGCAAACAGCTGCGATGGTGTTGGCGGGCACCGTGAAGGCGGCCGCAGTCTTTGAAGCGTGTCCAGTCGCAGTGCCCGTAAACGTGTACGTTTTGGCCGCAGGCAAGGCATTGAAGTAAACAATTTTCCCGCTTAAAGCTGTGGCTTGTGATCCCAAACTAGGCTCTGTAAAGCACACGTTTTCAGCGTAGTTACCTTTGGCTGTAAAAACAGGTGCTGGCAGCCTTCCGCAGGTGCGCGGGGCAGGCTGCCCGATGGCTCGGGCATTGGTTTGGGCATTGGGGTCAGCAGGAAATGCCTGCGTGTTGACGGTGATTTCTGATTCTAGATTGACGCTTAAAGCCGGTTTTTGCACATCAGCCGCAAAAGCAGTGGCGGCAACCAGCGTGGCGGCTAAAAAAGTAATGGAAATAAGTTTCATAATTTTCTCAAGTTAAGTTGCAGTTGAATAAAAAAGAGCTTGCAGCACAACGCTTTTTAGCTCGGGAGAAAAGGCGCAATTCCGCACGCTACTTTGTCTTTGTCTTCGTCATCGTCATGCGGAGTCGCAGTGTGCGTGCAGGAGTGAGCTGGAGAGATGCTTACCAGCCAAACACTTCTTGCAGCGGGCTGGCGCCGCCAATTCCGTGCTGGTTCAGTTGCCCAGTAAAAACATCACCAATCGCGGTGCGGGTAAAGCCAGATATTTTTCTGAAGCAACCAAGGTGCGAACCGTAGATAAGCTGGGTAGCCGGGGTTACGGTTGGCGCAGCTGCACTGCAGTGCGGGATGTTCATAGGCACATAGGCTGCGGCTGTTGGGTCGGTGTGGTGGTAGCTGGCCTGGTATTTGCCGGGGTAATAGTTGGGCACGTATAAAAAGGTGCCAGAACATTTGCTGTTGGGGCCAACGGGTGCGTCTTTGCACAGCGGCTCAGGCAGGGCGGGTGAACCACACAGGGTGGGTGCGACGCCGCTCAAGGGCGCAAAGTTCCACAGGTTGGTGGCACTGTCCCACTTAACGCAAGAGCCAATCACGCCCGAGGGCGATGACGTCACCACCATCTGAGTAAGGGGCACTTGTCCGCGAATGGTCAGCTTCAGTTGCGTGCCCGGCTTGTTGACCAAGTTGGTATGGCGGCAAAACCCTGGGGCTACCCCCGGGCTTCTGACCATCGTGGAGCCCGTGGATGAAAACTCAGGCGTAGGCACCACACGCTCAATGGTGATGAAGTTGTCGCCCAACGATTCGCAGTTTGGCTGCGGACCTGCGTGCGCGGCTGTCGCTGTGGCGAGTGCAGCAAACGCCACAGCTGACGTTGCCATGGTCAGCCTGATTAATTTAGATAGTTTCACAAAAGTACCCCCGGTATAAGTTTAAAAACAGCTTGCTAACTCAAACCACACCGTTCAGTAACGGTGTGGATATTTGTGAGTCGCAAGATATTTACCGGGGGTTCAAACTATTTTCAAGGTACTTGCACCAGCTTCCACTTGCTGGTGGCCGTGTCGTATTCGGCTTTGCCTTTCAGTAGGCCTGCGGTGGCGAGCGTAAACGTGACCATTGACATCGGCTGGTAAACAGATGTGCCAATGGGCAGCACTGTACCTAAAAATTTGTAGCTGCCAGCGGGCAAAGCGCTGGTCGACGCCGTAAACGTACAGCCGTTGCCGATGCTGCTGAAAGAAACAGTTGGCGAACTTGCAGGCACTGCGGCGTTGTAGGTCAGATTTACCCTGCTGCAGCCGGTAGCCGCAGGATTGAAGACGCTTAAAACATTTGCGCTGCAAACAGTTTGATGCGGCGCTGGCCCACACAATTTGTATTTGACGACGCAATTAACCGAGCCAGCACCGCCAGCCAAGCTGGTAAAGCTCGCCATTCCAGTAGGGGTCACTTGGGCGTTGGCGCAAGATGTACCCGTTGAAGAGCCCGACGTGTCAATGCTGAACTGCGCGCCTGATGGAGACGAGTCGTTGGCGGCTACGTTAAAGGTACCTGCGGTATTTGCTGCGACGGTAGTCGTGTCAAAAACTGCAGTCAAAGGTATGGCAGTAACTCGCAGATTAGCCGAGTCGCACCCTGCCTGGCTTGCAGCTGGCGCGCACACTTGGTAAGGTATGACACAAGTCGCCACAGCACCAGTAGAGGCGGGCAACGCATAGCTTGCAATGCCTGCGGTACTGACGCTGACGTTTAAGCATGTGCTCCCATTGCCCCCGGCGAATTGTGAGCCCACCGGGTACTTATCGTTTGCCGCAACATTAAAGGTGTGGTTGGCGCCTGCAAGTTGAGAAACGGCATCGTCCACGGCATCAACGGGTTGCACGATTGCAATTGCTCCGGTGCTGCCACTGCAGGCAGGTGCGATGCCCGTGCACAGTGCCGAACCTCCACCTTTGACCGTTGCAGTGTTAGCACCACTCACTGCAGCAGCTGCAACGCTGATGGGCACAGTCACTACGACGTTGGTGCTGTTGCCTCGTAGTGTGATGGTGCAGCCAGCCAGATCAGTCGCGCCCGTGGCGGGGCAGTTGCTGATGCTGGCGCCAACGGCCGTGATTGGGCCGCTGGTGCTGATGCCGCTAGGTAATTTGTCGAGCAACAAAATCGGCGCAGACACCCTGCCGTTTTGCACAGCAATATTGATGGTGTAGAACTGGCCGGGTTTACCGCCAATAAAAGGGTTGCCGCTCGCTGTTTTAGTGACATTAAATACGGGCGCAGGTGGATCCTTTTCTTCGTTGGTAACGATAGCCGAACTGGTTGCCGACTGACTAAATGGAATGGATCTTGTGGCGGAAACTAAAACCGAATTTGCCGGGTTGAGCGCCAACATTGCAGCTGACTCATAGCATTTGTTATTTCCCGCAACGTCTGTCGCGCAAAGTTTGCTTAACGTGTAAGTGCCTGCTGGTGAGCTGACTGGCAAAGGCCAGCTAAATTGCATCGAGCCGTTTTGCGGTGTGCCGGCTGTGACGTTTGTAGAGTTTTGTTGACTAACGCTTCCATCCGGCTTGGTGAGTGAATAGTCAATTTTTGCCACGCCCGAAGTGTTGTCAGTAAATTGAACGGTGGCGTTCAAGTTGCCGGGTGCAGATGAAATGTTTTGCGTAGCTGGCGAAAACGTAAAACCAGTGATGGCTGGTGCGGCAGTATCGGGGCCACTGCTGACCACTGCCGTGGTTGACGAACCGAACGTAGTCAAAGCTAAGCCGGTATTGCATCTTTGGTTTTGTGAGTAGTCTGTGAGGCAAATTTTGACTAAAACATAACTGCCCTGAGGTGAGTTTGGTGGCAATGCAAACGAGTTAGATAACGTACCGTTTAAAGTTGTGCCATTTAAGCTGCCCCCATTAAATAACGTGTATTGTTGCAAGGGCAAACCACTGGGTTGGTTAATTTCTACACCCGCTGCGAAAATTCCAGACAAATCATCTGTAAATGCAATGGAATACTTAACGACAGGTCCCACACCATAGGTTTGGCTGGCACTCAAAATTTCAAACGTAAAGCCCGTTAGCACGGGGGGAGTGGTGTCGACTGCCTGCGCTGAAACGCTGGTCCAAGCGCACGCCGAGACGATCACAGCACATACACACCGCAACGTACCAAAAATAACTTGATCTTTTGCGCGTAAGCCAATGTTCAGCATACTGAAAATAGGCAGTAAAAATTTGAATGGTGTGAGCATGGTGTGTCGCCTTTAAAGTGGGACTGGGTACAAAACAGAAAGTTATAGACGAGTTGAGTCGCCAGCAGGGCACTAGCGGTTCAAATGGCTGCTAAGGCGCGTTCGCAATCTCGCGCCATTCACTCTCGCCCACAAACTGCCCATCGCTGGCCAGTGCCACCACGCGCCAGCGGGCGGCTTTGTTGGCCAGGTTGCTGGCAATAAATGGCGGTGCGGTGTAGCGAACGGTGGTGTCTGTACTGCCTTGTGCTGCGCCGGGGCGTACGCGGGCTGAATACACCGGTTTGCCATTGGCTTCGATCTCCAGCCGATACAAGCTGACGTTTTTGTTGTCTTGCCATTGGAAGACTATCGGCGCGTCGCTGGCCAGCACGGCGGCTGCTTGCGGCGACACCAAGCTAATCGGTTGAGGCTCTGCTTTTGCAGCGTTGGCCTGGCCGTTGGGGCCGCTACTTTCGCCAATGTAGTAGCGCAAGACCGGCAACGAAAACGCTGCGGTGGCCGCAGGCTGGCCTGCAATGCTGTCGCTGGTTTCAATGCGCAGCAGCAGCAGGTATTGGCCGTATTGTTCGTTTGGCAGCAAGCGTGGCGATGGGCCAGACAATACGGCCTGACCAGTAGCAGGCAGGTAAATGTTGACGCGCTCCAGCACGCGGTAGCGGTGCTGCTGTGTGCGCTCAAGCGGCGTCAAGTTGGCTTCGGGCTGCAAATCTAACGCGGTGGGCGGCATGTCGGTAGGCTGCACAATTTCCCAGCGAGCACGCAACACACCAGCACCCCGGTAACGCAGCGCAGCACTGACGGGAGGCAATACCTGGCCACGTTTAAAAAAGCCAATGTTTTGCAGACTATTGCCGTCTTTAAAGCCCAAGCGCACTTCGTTGAATGACAAAGGCACGTTGGCAGCATTGCCGTTTAGGCGCAGTTGCACCACAGCGTATTTGCCTGAGCTGAACTGGCGGGTAAAGTAAAAAATACTGTTGCCGCTGGCTTGCGCGCGCGCAGTGGCTTGGCGGGAAATAGTCTCTGGCACGATGAGTTGTTCACCGGTCTGGGCTGCGTTGGTAAAACCAACAGCTGACCCTGTGTTGCCCAATACGCTGGCAGGCGCGCAAGGGTTGCCCGTGGTCACGCCACTGGCTGGGTAGCCTGCATTGAGGGCGCTGCAAAACTGTCCTGCCAGCGGTGTGTCTGCTCCTTGAAGCGCATAGCGCACAGCCACAAACGAGGGGCCATTAAGTGCCACGTCTACCAGTGATGCGGTTGCATTCGTGATGCCTGCAGCTACGGGTGGCGGTGGTAGTGCTGGCTCAACCAAATCAACCTGAAGAGTCACAAAACTGCCGGTGGCGGGCGCTGGCAACGAGGTGGCCGCATATTGCACATTGATAAAAAACTTGCGGCTGCCTACCGGCTGCCCTGCAGCAGCCAACGTGGTGACAATGCTGCCCAGCTGTGCGGCACTAAAGTTGGCAGAAAACGGTTGCGGCACATTGCCACTGGTGCTGGCGCCTACGTTTGTGGTGCCAAAGACTGTAGCGGGTGCGCATGTTGCTGCGGCGCTTACCCCGGGCGAGCCGCCCACAATCAAGGCGCTGCAAGTATTGGCAACCGCAACCCGCGCCCCCGTAAACGCAACAGGCAGCGAGAAAGCGGTACTGGAAACAGTACCGCCAGTGGCAACGTTCAAGCTGAATACGATAGGCGCGGCACTGCTAATTGCAGCAAAAGCGGCAGGTGCAGCAGCAATGGCTCCCAACATTAAAAATGAAGACAGCCTTAAAAACTTGTTTGTTTTGTGTGGTGTGTTGCAAGGCAAACGATTCAGAGTAGTCATACAACTCTTTCTAATTAAAAGAACGAAAGGCTAATTGCTGCGTTCAAGTTTTGATAGCGCACGACAGTGCCCGAAAATTTGTTGTTGCTGTGTG
>JANOWB010000042.1:0-7596 GCA_031417695.1 Polaromonas sp. | reverse complement strand
ACAGCAGCAGCGGTTGCGCCAAGCGTGTTGATGAATGCCAGTGCAGCAAAACCATTTGCCTCCAGCGCTGAACCGGCGTTAAAGCCGAACCAGCCCACCCACAACAACGCTGCACCGACCATGGTCAGTGTCAGGCTGTGCGGGGCCATGGCTTCTTTGCCGTAGCCAACGCGTTTGCCGATAACGTAGGCGCCGACCAAGCCAGCAACCGCTGCGTTGATGTGCACCACCGTGCCGCCTGCGAAGTCAAGCGCGCCCATTTGCCAGATGTAGCCAGCAGTCGCACTAACTTTGTCAGCCACTTCTTTGCTGAGGTAAGCGTCAGGGCCGGCCCAGAACCACACCATGTGCGCAATCGGTGCGTAGCTGAAGGTGAACCACAACGCCATAAACAGCAACACAGCCGAGAACTTGATGCGCTCTGCAAATGCGCCAACAATCAGGCAGCAGGTGATTCCGGCGAAGGTTGCCTGGAAAGCGGCGAACACGATTTCAGGAATGTAGACACCCTTGCTGAACGTGGCGGCATTGGCGAACGTGCCTGCGGCGTTGTCCCAGATGCCTTTCATGAACAAGCGGTCGAACCCGCCGAAGAACGCGTTGCCCTCGGTGAACGCCAAGCTGTAGCCGTAGATAAACCACAGCACCACAATCATCGAGAAAGTAACCATGACTTGCATCAGCACCGACAGCATGTTTTTGCTGCGCACCAAGCCGCCGTAGAACAAGGCCAAGCCTGGCACCACCATCAAAATCACCAAAATAGTGGACACCATCATCCACGCCGTGTCGCCCTTGTTTGGAACAGGCGCAGGGGGTGCAGATGCAGCGGCAGCAGGTGCAGGTGCAGGCGCAGGCGCAGCGGTCGCAGCAGCTGGTGCTGCAATTGCGGGGGCTGCGTCGGCAGGTTTCGCTGCCTCGGCAGATGCAGCAGGGGCTGGGGTAGCGGCTGGCGTAGTGGTTTGGGCGATGGCGGCGGTGCCACCAGCGAACAAGCTAAATCCCAAAATCAGGGAGGCAAAGAGTTTTTTCATATCAGTGTTTCTTTTATGGAAAGGCGTTTAACAGTTAGTGCGGCTCGCGCTACAGCGCTTCTTTGCCGGTTTCACCCGTGCGGATACGAACCACTTGCTCAAGGTTGTATACAAACACCTTGCCGTCACCAATTTTGCCGGTGCGTGCTGCACCCTCAACGGCTTCAATCACACGGTCAACCAGTTCATCGGAAACAGCCGCTTCAATCTTTACTTTAGGTAAAAAGTCGACCACGTACTCCGCACCCCGGTACAGCTCGGTGTGACCCTTTTGCCGACCAAAGCCCTTGACTTCAGTAACAGTAATACCTTGTACACCGATTGCCGAGAGTGCTTCGCGCACTTCATCGAGCTTGAACGGTTTAATAATGGCGGTGACGAGTTTCATGTGCAAATGCCCTCCTGGATGTCTGTGTGTCTGTATGTTTTTTAACGGCAGCGGGAGCTGCCGTTGTGGGTCAGTCAAGTTGCTGGTTACAGCGCTTTGCTCAGTGTGAACAGTAATGTGGTGCGGTTGGCTGAACGAATGTCTGTGCCGTTTGGTGAGTACTGGAAGCTGTCTTTCTTGTTGCCGCCTTGAACAGCGCCCAGCAGGGTCAAGCCGTCGCCAAAGTCGTAGACGGCGCCTACGCTGAAGTCGGTGTAGTCGGGCACACCAGCGTCGTTGACCACGCTGCGAAACATGGTTTGACCAATCGACGCCTTGAGGGTAATTTTTGGCGCCACTTCTTGTGACAACGCCAGGTTTAAATAACCGGTGCGGCGACCTTCGCCATTGCCCAAATCAACTCCAAAATATCCCTTTGATACAGTGCTGGAATACTTAATCGTTGCCGGGCCGTAACTGGCAGCAGCGTAAAGCTCAGTCGTGTTGGCCTTGCTTGCACCTGGGTAGATGTACGTCAATGCGCCGACATCAAAACCAACATCGCTGTAGTTAAATTTGTAGCCGCCGTACAAATCTATTTCCAGTTTAGCTTTGTCGCCTACCGGGACCGGAAAGCTGACGGTTGAATTCCAGTTACCCACATAAAAGCCGCTTGGGTCTGCATAGTCAAAACCGCCTTGCAAGGCCGGCTTGACTTGCGATTTGCGCGTGAGGTGCTGGTCTTGTCCGCGAAATTTGTAATTGGTGGTCAGGCCAATGTTGAACGACAAAGGCGACGCGGCTGGCGCAGGTGCTGCAGCGGGGGCTGCAGGAGCAGCTGTGCTTTGTGCGGCGGCTTGGCCAGCGAAGGCCACGGCAACAGTCATCAGGGCGGCGGCGTGTACTGAAGTAAATTTCATTTGGGGTTCCGAAGGGTTGAGAATTTGTAGCAGTGCAGCAGCACTTTTCGTGCCATGTGTGCACTAATGCGCGGCGGCGCGAGTCTACCTTTTGTTGCCCTGCCGCGTTAACTAATCTGTTACATATGCCAAATGCGCACCGAATGATGCGCGGCAGTTAGTTCTTGCACCAAAACAAGGCGGCACTGCCCCTTAACCAGTTTGTGCACCGTTTTAATGCACTAATCACCAAGGTTTATTGTGAGTTTATCTATTGTGCTGAGCCGTGCGTTACTGGGTTTAGCAGCCCACCCTGTGTGTGTTGAGGTTCACTTAGCCAACGGGCTGCCGAGTTTTACGCTGGTCGGGTTGGCTGAAACTGAAGTCAAAGAAGCCAGAGAGCGGGTGCGCTCGGCCATACAAAACTCGGGGTTGGAGTTTCCGGGCAACAAACGCATTACCGTTAATTTAGCGCCGGCCGACTTGCCCAAAGATTCTGGCCGTTTCGACCTGCCGATTGCCCTCGGTATTTTGGCCGCCAGCGGCCAGCTCGACGCCAAAAAGATGATGGGCTACGAGTTTGCGGGCGAGCTGTCGTTAGGCGGTGATGTGCGGCCGGTTCGCGGTGCGCTGGCCATGAGCATGGCGCTGGCCACTCAGGCTACCGCATCTAAGGGCGAAACACCGCGGTTAGTGCTGCCCGAAGGCAGTGCGCAAGAAGCTGCGCTGGTGCCCGGCGCCAAGGTTTACCGCGCGCTGCATTTGCTGGACGTGGTGCGCCAATTTTTACCCGGCGACGCAGTGCCAGACGATTTGCCAGGCTGGCAACGCATTGAGCCCAGCCCGCGCGAATTACCCGTCGGCTATGCCGACATGGCCGACGTTAAAGGCCAGGCGGCAGCACGGCGCGCGCTTGAAATTGCCGCCGCCGGCGGCCACAGCGTGCTGATGGTGGGCGCGCCGGGCTCGGGCAAATCGATGTTGGCGCAGCGCTTTGCTGGCCTGTTGCCCAGCATGAGCACGGAAGAGGCACTTGAAAGCGCGGCCATCGCATCATTAACCGGGCGCTTTGACATGGCGCGCTGGGGCCAGCGGCCCACTTGCTCGCCGCACCACACGGCCAGCGCTGTAGCGTTGGTGGGTGGCGGATCTCCGCCGCGGCCAGGTGAAATATCGCTTGCACACCGCGGCGTTTTATTTTTAGACGAGCTGCCGGAATTTCCCCGCGCCGCGCTTGAGGCACTGCGCGAGCCGCTGGAGTCCGGCACCATCACCATTTCACGCGCAGCGCACCGCGCTGAATTCCCTTCGCGTTTTCAGTTAATCGCCGCGATGAATCCTTGCCCCTGCGGCTATTTGGGCTCCGCCTTGCGAAGTTGCCGCTGCTCACCCGATCAAGTTGCCCGCTACCAAGGCAAATTAAGCGGCCCGCTGCTCGACCGCATTGACCTGCACATCGAAGTAGGCGCACTGGCCGCAGATGAATTGATCAACACCCCGCCGGGCGAAAGTACCGAGGCGATTCGGCTGCGGGTGGCCAGCGCGAGAGAACGCGCCATGACTCGGCAAGGCCACGCCAACCAGGCATTGAATGGGCAAGCCATTGACGAGCAATGCAAACTTGACGCAGCAACAGCCAAGTTTTTAAACCTGGCTGCTACGCGCTTGGGCTGGTCGGGCCGCAGCATTCACCGCTGCTTGAAAGTGGCGCGCACTATTTCTGATTTAACTGGCGCTCAAAATGTGCAACTGACTCACGTGGCAGAAGCCATTCAGTACCGCCGAGCTCTAAAAAGCCATTGAGCCCGCTTTAAGCGGGCAACTCGTTTTTAATAATTGGGTTGCTGGTTTTGTTGCTGCGGCAAGCGAGTGCGCTGTATGACTGGGGCTGGTGCGTTGTACACAGCGCCCTCGTTTCCTCCGCCATTGCCGCGAATGGTGGATCCATCCACCGTCACTTTGCTGCCCACGCTGGGCGGCTGCGCAACTTCAATTGTGCGGCGTGAGCCGTCGTCCATGCGAACGCCGACTTGGTAAACCGTTTCCTTGCGCACATTGCGCTCAATGGCGTTGCCTGCAAAGCCGCCGCCTACCGCACCGATGATGGTGGCAGCAATGCGGCCATTGCCGCGGCCCACTTGATTACCCAACACAGCGCCAGCCACACCGCCAGCAACTGCGCCCACACCGGGGCCATCAGGCTTGGTGGTGCGCTGAACCGCCGTTACCGACTCTACCGAGCCGCACGTTGCGCACACTTGCATCACAACAGGTGTGGGTGCGGGGTTTACTGAAGGTGCAGGTGCCGTGCCTGCATAACTTGGCGCGGGCGCAGGTCGCGGCGCGGCTTTGACTACTTTTTTGGCGGGCGCAGGGGCTGGTTTTGCAGGCGCGGCAACCGGCTTTTCGCTCAGGTCATCGGCAACGCCAATAGAAGCGGAACTGGCAGCGGCCAAGGGCAACGCTGCGGCTGGCGCAACCAATGCCACGGGTGCAAGCGGGGAAAGAGGGGCGACAGGCGAACGTGCGCCTTGTTGATAAAGCATGGTGCCGCCCATGGCCAGCACAGCGGCCCCCAGCAGGCCAACGGCTGCCCATAAAGGTTTAGCGGCGGTTGAACCAGATTGACCGGTTTGGCCAGGTTGCAAAACGTCAACAGCTGTAGTCATGGCGAATGCCCTTCCGAGTTAGTGATGAGCTTTCAACGCCCCACACCGACCAAAAGAACACAGCCAACGCGCAGTGAGGCGTAAAGTCCCGTGTCATTTTGTAAAACGGATGCGCAAAGTTTCACTGCCGCGTTGGCGAGGTTCACCAAGCCAACGCCACCCCCAAGGTTACAAATTAGGCGCCAACAAACGCGACAGCGCTTCGGCTTCTTCGCCGCGCCGCTTGGCCAAGTCTTGCAACTGATCGTCACCAATTTTGCCGACGTTAAAGTAAGTGCCATCGGGGTGGCTGAGCATAAAACCGCTCACGCTGGCTGCTGGGGTCATGGCCAGACTTTCAGTCAAGGCCATGCCTATGTCGGCCGCGCCCAGCAATTCAAACATGTCCTTTTTGGCGCTGTGATCAGGGCACGCGGGGTAACCCGGTGCCGGGCGAATGCCTTGGTATTTTTCGCCGATCATTTCGTCAACGCTCAACGACTCCAGCGGCGCGTAACCCCACAGGTCTTGCCGCACGCGGTGGTGCAAACACTCAGCAAACGCTTCGGCCAAACGGTCGGCCAGCGCCTTGAGCATGATGGACGAATAGTCGTCGTTGTCGTCTTGAAAATACTTCTCTTTTTTCTCAGCGCCTAATCCGGCAGTTACTGCAAAAACACCGATGTAGTCGTTGATTTGAGCTGTTTTAGCGCTTTTTTCAGTATCAATTTGACCTGTAGCCGAATGAATACGGGCGCGAGCAGCTATTAAATCAGGAGTGATTGTTTTGGGCGCCACAAAGTCAGCCAGGCACCGGCTGGGCCGCATGA
Source organism: Polaromonas sp. (assembly GCA_031417695.1). Classification (GTDB taxonomy): domain Bacteria; phylum Pseudomonadota; class Gammaproteobacteria; order Burkholderiales; family Burkholderiaceae_C; genus Polaromonas. The sequence continues at coordinate 1,818 of JANOWB010000042.1, read as the reverse complement.
CGCCTTCGATGGCTGATTTTTCACTTTGCTGACGAAGGCCAAACCAGGTCATGGCGACCTCTTGGCGGGTTTCGTCTGTGTAAATTTCAATGTCATCACCAACGCTGTTGGCGGGGTACAAACCGACCACCGCGCTGGCAGTTAGCCACCGGCCTTCAATCAAACGGTTCAACATGCGTTTGGCGTCTGCGTACACGCGCACCGCCTCTGTGCCCACCACTTCGTCTTTCAAAATCTCAGGAAACGGCCCGGCCAAATCCCAGGTTTGAAAGAACGGGCCCCAATCTATAAACTTGGCCAGCTCGGCCAAATCAAAGTTTTTAAACACACGGCGGCCAATAAATTTAGGCACGGGCGGCGTGTAGCCTGACCAGTCCACCACGGTAGCGTTGGCCCGCGCTTTGGCCAGCGGCCATATAGGCGTTTGCTTTTTATTGGCATGCAACTGGCGCACGTTGTTGTAGTCAATGTTCAGTTCATCGATATAAGCGGCGGCTTTGTCAGAAAGCAAACTTTGCGCCACGCTCACGCTGCGCGAAGCGTCAGGTACGTAGACCACCGGGCCTTCGTAATGCGGCGCAATTTTGACTGCGGTATGCACGCGTGAGCAAGTCGCGCCACCAATCAACAGCGGTATTTTCTTGATGCGAAAGTGATCGTCTTTTTGCATTTCTGCGGCGACGTATTGCATTTCTTCCAGGCTGGGCGTGATCAAGCCGCTCAGGCCGACAATGTCTGCGCCTTCTACTTTGGCGCGCGCCAAAATCTCGTGGCAAGGCACCATCACGCCCATGTTGACGACTTCAAAGTTATTGCATTGCAGCACCACAGTGACAATGTTTTTACCAATGTCGTGTACGTCGCCTTTAACGGTGGCGATGATGATTTTTCCCTTGGTTTTCACGTCGCCGCCCGCGGCTTCGAGCAGCAATTTTTCAGCTTCAATATAAGGCAACAAATGCGCTACGGCCTGCTTCATGACGCGGGCGCTTTTAACCACTTGCGGCAAAAACATTTTGCCTTGGCCGAACAAATCGCCGACCACATTCATGCCGTCCATCAGCGGGCCTTCAATCACGTGCAATGGCCTGCCACCGTCAGCTTCAATCAGCTTCCAGACTTCTTCCGTGTCAGGCACGATGTGTTCGTTAAAGCCGTGCACCAGCGCGTGCGACAAGCGGGCGCGCACTGGCAGGGCGCGCCATTCATTTTTTTTGCTGTCGTCCTTGGCGCCGCTTTTAGCGGTTTCAGCAACCTCGACCAGGCGCTCGCCCGCGTCTGGGCGGCGGTTCAAAACGACGTCTTCAACACGCTCTTTCAGTGTTGGCTCCAGGTCGTCGTACACGCCCATCATGCCGGCGTTGACAATGCCCATGTCCATGCCGGCTTTGATGGCGTGGTACAAAAACACGGTATGAATCGCTTCACGCACTGGGTCGTTGCCGCGAAAGCTGAAGCTCACATTGCTGACGCCGCCCGACACCTTGGCGCCCGGCAAATTGGCCTTGATCCAGCGCGTGGCTTCAATGAAATCCACGGCATAGTTGTTGTGCTCGTCAATGCCGGTGGCAATGGCAAAGATATTGGGGTCAAAAATAATGTCTTCGGGCGGAAAACCGACCTCGTCGACCAGCACGCGGTAGGCGCGTTCGCAAATTTCAATCTTGCGCTGGTAGGTGTCGGCCTGGCCTTTTTCATCAAACGCCATGACGACGGCCGCCGCACCATAGCGTTTGAGCAGCTTGGCCTGGTGCTTGAAGGGCGCCAGCCCTTCCTTCATGGAAATGGAGTTGACGATGCCCTTGCCCTGAATGCAGC
>JANOWB010000041.1:0-12966 GCA_031417695.1 Polaromonas sp. | reverse complement strand
AGATTGCGATCCGGAAGTACAGCAATGAACCTTCCCTGCAAGCAGGGGCCGCGGGACTGGCTTTGCCAGACCGCAGGCGCAGCGGCCCCTCCGGGGGGCAGAGAGTTACACGCAGTGAGTAACGTGGGGGCTCACAGTTTTAGAAAGGCATTTTCATCCCACCGGGCAGGCCTGGCATGCCGGCGGTGATCTTGCCCATCTTCTCGCCGCTGACTTCTTCTGCCTTGCGCACGGCGGCGTTGAATGCGGCTGCGACCAGGTCTTCAATCATGTCTTTGTCCTCAAGCAGCAAGCTGGGCGCAATTTCTACCCGCTTCACCTCGTGCTTACAGGTCATGGTGACTTTGACCAGGCCTGAGCCTGATTCGGCCGACACTTCAATAAAAGCCAGCTCGTCCTGAGCTTTTTTCATGTTGTCCTGCATGGCTTGCGCCTGCTTCATCAGACCGGCAAGTTGCCCTTTGTTAAACATCAGTTTTTTCCTTTAAATAATGGTGCCAAAGCGATGCGACATCATATCGGCTGCAGGCTGGTCTTAGCGGGGTGAAGCGGGGTGTAGCGTAGTTTTGATGCTGCCGGGCACCAGTGTGGCGCCCCACTTTTGAACCAGCTCTTGCACCAGAGAGTCCCCTTCAATCAGCGCTTGGGCTTGCCTCTGGCGCTCAAGAGCGGCTGCTGTATTGCGGCGCACGGGCGTGTCGACAACGGCGCCCATCTCAAGCACCAACATGACCGGCGGCAAATCAGCGCGCTGCGAATTGATAGCGGTTTGCAGCTTGTCTAGCGCGGCCGGGTTGTTGAGCGATTCGCTTTCGATTCGCAGCGTCCACACCATTGCAGCAGCGCCGTCGGCGGGCTGTGCAGAATGCCGCGCCTGCTGCTGCAGCTGCGACTGGAGCGCGAGCTCGCGAACCATGGATTTAATCAAGTCTTGCGCGACGAGTTCTGCCACCACGCTGGCCCACAAGTCACCCAGATCAGCATCAGGTGCGGCGCCAGATGATGGTAAATTTGCTATTACTTCAGGAGCTGCTTGCGCCCGTATTAATTGGGCTACAGGCTCTTTTGTATCTGAAATAGTTGGAATAATGGCCTCAACAGGCGCTGCAGCCAATGGTGCAGCAAGCGGTTCTGCTGGGGCCGCTGCATTTGGCTCGGCCAGCGGTACTACCGCCGGTTTCAGTTGAGGTTCAGGCGCAGCTTGCAGCCCGGTCGCAGCTTGCGGTTCATGCAGCGGCTTTTTTTCGGGCTCTGCGGCAGCCCCCGCTTTGAAAGGCACCACCGATGCACCTGCAGCAGCGGCAGGTTTGAACGCCAGCAGCCGCAACAGCACCATCGTCAAAGCCGCATAGTCGTCGGGCGCCAGGCCCAATTCGCTGCGGCCATGCAGGCAGATGGAATACAGCAGCTGCGTTTCGTCTGCCGCCATGGTTTGCGCCAGCTGCGCGGTTTGCGTAGCTTCGGGGTCGATGTCGTCGTCGGTGGTAGCCAGCGCTTGGCTCATCATGCTCGGCACGGCCTGCAACACGGCCATGCGCTGTAGCACGGTCGTCATTTCTTCTAACGTCGATGCTGCGCTCAAGCCATTGATGCGCAACGCTTCGGCGGTGTCGACCACGGTTTTACCGTCGCTAATTGCCAGCGCAGCAAGCAACTTGAACACGTAGCTGCGGTCTACGCTGCCCAGCATCAGGCGCACGCTGTCTTCATTCAAGGCGCCAGACCCAAAGGCAATAGCTTGGTCGGTCAGGGACAGCGCATCGCGCATGGAGCCGCGCGCGGCGCGCGCCAGCAGGCGCAGCGCTTGCGGCTCTGATGGCACGGCCTCAACGCCCAGCACGGTGCCCAAGTGTTCCAGAATAGTTTCGGGGGCCATGGGCCGTAAATTGAACTGCAGGCAACGCGACAGCACCGTGGCGGGCACTTTTTGCGGGTCGGTCGTGGCCAGCACAAATTTTAAATATTCGGGCGGCTCTTCGAGCGTTTTGAGCATGGCGTTAAACGCCGTGTTCGTCAGCATATGGACTTCGTCAATCATGAACACTTTGAAGCGCCCAATGACGGGTTTATATACCGCTTGCTCCAGCAGCTGGGCAATTTCGTCTACCCCGCGGTTAGACGCTGCGTCCAGCTCGGTGTAGTCCACAAAACGGCCTGAATCAATGTCGGTGCAAGCCTGGCACACGCCGCAAGGCGTAGCGGTGATGCCGCCCTGCCCGTCTGCGCCGACGCAGTTAAGCGACTTGGCCAAAATACGTGAAATAGTGGTTTTACCCACGCCGCGTGTGCCGGTAAACAAGTAAGCGTGATGCAGCCGCTGGGTGGTCAGCGCGTTGCTGAGTGCCTGCACTACGTGCGCCTGCCCCACCATCTCCAGGAAGTTTTTCGGGCGATATTTGCGGGCTAGGACGAGATAAGACATGCCCTTGATTCTAAGGGTGAAGCAAAGCACCGAAGGCCACACATTGCCGCCCTACCGCTGGCGGCAGTGTGTGGTGGCTGAATGTCTGAAGTTATTTCTTCATCGTGTCTTTTTTCATCATCTCTTCTTTTTTCATCTGGTCATTGTTCATGCCGGCACAACCAGCCAATACACCGACACAAACGGCTACAAGAGCGAAAATGGTTTTCATAGTAATTACCCTAGTGATATTGGGCAAAATTGCCCAATACATCGTCGGTCGATTTCACGATGCGGTTCTTACAACAATGAACGAAAAAGCGGTGTCCGGTACAATGGAAAGTGACGAGCCTTCCCGCATGGTAAAGCGGCCAAACGGGTCAGGTGGGGAACCAAGCAGCCCTAACTGTAGAGTCAGTGCCGGGGTAAAGGCTCGTCACCTTTTTTGATGGCTGCGTTGGTTATTTAACCAGCGCCAGCATGTCCTTGAAGGCCGGATGGTCAGCTGTTCGCAGCCACTCAAACGCCACCATTTCAGTCGTCACCAGCTCGGCCCCATTGCCGGCCAGCCTGTCAAAAGCGGCGTCGCGGTTCGACTCAAGGCGAGAGCCGCAAGCGTCTGTCACCACCCACACGTCGAACTCTTCTTCAAGCAAATCAAGAGCGGTTTGCAGCAAGCACACGTGTGCTTCGCAGCCAGCAATAACGATCACGTTGCGGCCGTCCTCTGGCTCTTGCGCCGCGTTTTGCTGACTTTTTTGCATGTGTTTGGGCAGGCTGCGCGCATTGCCCCTTACCTCCCTGACTGGCTCGTTTTGCACAGGCTTGCGCACGGGCGGGCGCAGCCAGTCACCCAGGCCTTCGGCCACAGCACTGAAGTGCGCTTTGGCAAGCGTCTGGCCGCCCGCCGCGTCAATGGCGTTTTGCACGTCCGTGGTGTTTGCGCCCAGCTTGTCGGGTAACTGCGCGGTGCCCCAAACCGGCACTTGCATAATCGCCGCCATTTTGGCGAGCTGAACGGCATTGGCCAGTAGTCGCTCCTGCCCAAAAATAACCGGCATCAGGCGGGTTTGGTAGTCAACCAGTACCAGTTGGCAATCATCAGCGTCGAGCAGCATGGGGCTTCCTTCGAGAATAAAAACCCATTATCTCCAGCACTCAGGCAAATCAAGCCAAAACCAAGCCAAAGCCACGCCTACAATGCCGTAAATACGAGCCAAATAGGCCTGCAGATCAATTAATACGGGCGCGAGCAGCTCATGTATTAATAGTGACTAATTTGCGATTTGTCACCGATTAAAGCGTGGGCAGCTGATGTGGCCTTCTTTGCAATTGCTCAAGTTCACCACCTCAATTGCACGCGCACGGGTCATGCGGCTGGCGCACTGCCACCGTGACATCGCCCGGGCGCTGCCGCCCTGAAGGGCGCTGCTTTCAAACTCGCAGGCTGCGGTCTGGTAAGCAATCCAGGCGCTTTGTGAGCGCCGAAACAAGGTTCGCTGCGTGCTGCTCAGCCTGTCGGCGTATTGTTTGTTGCTGGCCGCATATTCAGCACTGGCGACCAGAAAGTCCTCATAGGCGCATTCATTCATCATCTTTTGCGTGGTCGGTGCGGCGCATTCAGCGGCACTGGGCGCATTGGCAGTAGCTGCCAGCACGGGCGCTGCTGACAACGCAGATGCAAATGCAAATGCAAATACAAATGCGATTGCGCAGACGACAGAAAGCGAAAGTGGAGTTTTCATGATGCAGCCTTTGCAGATTAAACAGACCGATTGCAGCGCAATGGCTGCACGCAACGATCTGCTAATTCATCGTAGGCTGAGAGGCACGGTCAATAGCGTAGGACGGCACGCTGTAGCCGCCAGCAAATTGGTCAGCACCGTGAAAAACCCAAAGTACACCACCAGGCCCATCGCAAAGCCGCGGCCTTGGTTGATGACAATGCCCATCGTTAGCCACAGCTGCAAAAGCAAAGCGACCCAAGCTACGGCGGCCGCTGCGGCTGCAAAGCGGCGCGACGCTTGCGAAGAATCTGTTGATGCGGTCATGCTTTTTTGTCTTCAGCGCGACCAGTGGCTGGCGCAATGGCGATTGCGCCAGCAGTAGTTGGCGGCGCGTCAGGCGGCCGGGCAAATTTAAGCAAGCGGGTCGCCATGAGTGTTTCAGTTAAAAAGCACATCAGCGCAAATAAGAAACACAGCACGCCTAACAAAAAGCAAATCGTCGCTATTTTGAAGGTGGCTATTTCGGCGGCCTCGCCCAAAAACAGCAAAATAATTGTCATGCCAATCAGCAGTGCGCAAAACGTCAGCAGCGCAATTGAGGCGTTGACCAGCCAGCCACGCTTGCGCAGCTGCTGCAGCTCCGCGTACATTTTGGTGGCCTTGGCGCCATCCACAACGCCAGCTTCAAGCCGATTTTCAAGAAACCGCGCGCGGTCAATGATGCGGGCCAGCCTGCCCGCTACCGCCGCAATCAAACCAGACACCGCCGTTAGCAAAAACACCGGCGCCACCGCCAGCTGTATGCCGTGCGTGACTGTGGCCAGGTCGGGGGCAAAATTCATTTGGGTCTTGCAAAGTTGCTGGCCGCCCAGCGCTCAGCACTGGCACGGTTAAGTTTGAAAGACGCCGCCACTTTGATGTCTGCCAGCAAGTCGCCGCCCGCGTCTCGCGCACTTAACGTCGCATAAGGGTTGTCTTCGTCAGGCACGATGTCTAGGTTTACGGTGATGCGAGCAGTGCCTGCGGTAATCGCCATGCTTTGGTGCAGTTCGGCGTGCAGTTGCTGCTCATGCCGGCGCACAAACTCAGACGCGGTTTTAACCAGCGTATGAAAAGCATTGGTGTCCAGCGGCTTGGGGTTCTTTTTGTCCCGTCCCATGGTCCACGGGCCGATTAGCGCGGGTTCGGGCTCGCCGTCTTTGATCATGGCAACAGCCCAGCCGTCGTCGTCTTCGTTTTTAATGACCTTGGCCGTCCAGCCGTCGGCTACCCATAACCGGGCCTCGTTAGTTTCAGCAGTGTTGTCCATAGCTGCGATTATCATGGCTGCTCCACCCGTGCAATGTAGTCATGAGCGCTGATCAAAACGAACGCATCATCCGATCTAGATGAAACCGATTGCACTATGAGCCAAACAATTACTATACATTTCATAGCTGCTCGCGCCCGTGAAATGGGCGCTACAGGCACAAAAGATGCTGAAAATAGCCGTTCAATCACCGCCAAGGTGGGTAAAAGCGTGATGGACGCTGCCACAGCAAATAACGTAGACGGCATTGCGGCAGACTGCGGCGGCTTGATGACTTGCGCGACTTGCCATGTGATCGTTTGCGACGAATTCGCTGGCGCGCTGCCGCTGCCTGATGTCGAAGAATTGGCGATGCTGGCTTTTACTGCTGCTCCGCGCGAGACACATAGTCGCTTGAGCTGCCAACTGGTGTTGACCCCAGCGCTGGAGGGATTAACGCTCAGGTTGCCGCTTAATCAGTATTGATTGCCATACCGATTGGCCGCTATTTGAGGGTTGCCTTGCTGGCGGTGTTGCTTGCTGCAGAGGCTGAACTTTCGGCATGCCCAGCCACCAGTTTGCCAATCAACCGCACCAAGTGCGCTTGCTCCTGTTCATCTAGCGGGCTAACGATGCGCAGCTGGGCTTTGTCCACAGCTTTTTTCATCTTCAGTGCGACTTTTTTGCCCTCGTCAGTGACCCACAGCAACCTGCGCCGCTTGTCGTTGGGATCTGCCTTGCGCGTCACCCATGCTTTGGCTTCGAGCCGCCCCACCACCGAGCCGAAGGTAGCGGGATCAAACGCTACATGTTTTGACAGGGTGACCTGGTCCTCGCCCGGGGCGTCAATCAGCGCGTTCAAAATAGCAAATTGCACCGGCGTGATGTCAAACGCGAGAGTTTCTTCCATAAAAAGCGCCACTGCGATTTGCTGGGCGCGCCTGATCAAATGCCCCGGGGCAACCTCGAATTTGTAGCTTTTTGTCATGAAATGAGTTTAATCGTCAAGCTGCGGTTTTAACGGCTTCCCAAGCCTGCCATCGGGATTTAACCCGCATGCTTTATCGGCTCGATTGCCGCCGCGCATCCATGGCTGTGTGGATTTCGGGTTTGCCCTCATGTCAATATAAATAAGCATACATATTATCTTGAATGATCCGACTATAGTGAGTAAAATTTTTGCTGGGCTGAAGTGCAGATGTGGCGAAATGATGCCTGCAAAACTGTTCAAATAATGGTTGTTTAAAAACCTGCTCTTTATGGAAACCGTTATGAAGCCCAACTTGTCCCGCCTGCGTTTGCCCAGCCGCCGACTGGCATCTGCTACTGTATTAATAGCTGCTTGCGCCCTTTCTTTGGGCGCTGCAGCCCAAACTACCAAGAAAAAACCGGCACCACTGGCCGATTGGCCCACCAAACCCGTCAGAATTTTGGTGGGCTTTCCGGGCGGCTCGACGCCAGACATGGCGGCTCGCACGTTGGCAGAGCCGTTGTCAAGAGCCCTCGGCCAGCCGGTCATTATTGAAAACAAGCCAGGCGCGTCTGGCAACATTTCAGCAGACCTGGTTGCTAAAGCAACTGACGATCACACGCTGGGCGTGGTGATCAATGGCAACCTGACATCGGCCAAGCTGCTGTTCCCCAAGCTGCCTTACGACCCTGCAAAAGACTTCACACCGATTTCGCTACTGACCACCGCGCCGCTCGTGCTGGTTGCGCCGCCCAACCTGCCCTCCGGTGTTGCTTTTTTCGATGCTGCTCGTGCAGGTGGTGACAAATGGAACTTTGGCTCTGTCGGCAACGGCTCGGTAGGCCACTTGGGCATGGAGCTGCTCAAGTCAAAAGCAGGCGGCCTGCAGGCGGTGCATGTGCCGTACCAAGGCAACCCGCAAGTGGTCACTGCCCTGCTGGGCGGGCAAATTCAGATGGCGCTGGTGCCGCCCGGCATTGCCCTGCCGCAAATCAAAGCAGGCAAGCTAAAAGCCATCGGTTTGACCAGCGGGCGCAGCGCCTTGGCAACTGAAATTGCGCCACTGGCCGATGCCGATATTCGAAACTTCAGCCTTGAGGTGTGGACAGCGTTGGTAGGGCCGGCGAATTTGTCGGCAGCAGCGCAGGCGCGCTTGAATGCTGAAGTGTCAAAAATTATTCGCGATGCTGATACGCGTCAAAAGCTGTTCAACCAAGGCTGGCAAGCGGTCGGCACGTCTCCAGACGGGTTGAGCAGCCGCATCAAAAGCGAGACCGCCATCATGGGCGGCATTATTGCGATGCGCGGCATAAAAATAGAGTGACCACCAAAAGCGCCCCTGCAAGCACCAATGAACTTCGTAGCTGAACCCGCCCGCCAACTCCCCGTTTTCGGTGAATTTGACGTGGTCGTGGTGGGCGGCGGCCCTGCAGGCATAGCTGCAAGCACCAGCGCCGCCAAGCGTGGCTCAAACGTGTTGCTGGTTGAAAAGTACGGGTTTTTAGGCGGCATGGGCACGGCTGGCGGCGTCACTAATTTTGCCGGGCTGTACGGCAAAAAAGACGGGGTGATGCAGCCGGTTGTGCACGGCGTGGTTGATGAGCTTTTGCAGCGCATTGATGTATTGGGCGGCCTGAACGCCCCGCAAGACGGCATGGCCGGCCGCATTCGGGTGCGCTCGTATGACGTCAGCGCCTACAAGTGCGCCGCCGACCAAATGTTGGTGGCCGCGGGCGTACAGCTGCTTTTTCACGCCTGGGCTGCGGCGGTGGTAATGGACACGTCGCAAATAAACGCGCTGATTGTTGAAACCAAATCTGGCAGGCAGGCGATTCGCGCACGCGCCTTCATTGACTGCAGCGGTGATGCAGATGTGGCGCATTTTGCCGGTGTGCCCTACTCGCTGGGCGACGGCTGCGGCAGTGGTTTGTTTCCCACCACCATGTTCAGGGTCGGTCATGTCGATGCTGAGCGAGCGCTAGCAGCGGTGGGTGAATTTAAAGCTATCAACACCTTGATGAAGCAAGCGCAATCCGCCAAGCCCGGCGCCTACCGTTTTGCCCGGGAAGGCGCAATTTTGCGGCCACAAAAAACCCCGACTGAATGGCGAGCCAACGTCACGCAAATCAGCAATGCGCAAGGCGCTGCCATGGACGCTACCGACGCCCGCCAGTTAAGTGCAGGCGAGCTCGAAGGCCGCCGCCAGATTGGTGACTATTTCAACTTTTTGCGCTCTGAAGTCCCGGGGTTTGAGCAATCGGCAATCGTAGACATAGCGCCCCAAATCGGCATCCGCGAATCGCGCCGAATCGACGGCCTTTATTCGCTGAGCGGTGAAGACATCTTGGCCTCCAGCAGATTTACCGACACGATTGGCATCAACGCCTGGCCGATGGAGCTGCACACCGCTGGCAAGATCGACTGGCAATTTCCCCGCAACGACGAAGCAGGCGTTGGCCGTGCTTTTAATGACTTGCCCTGGCGCATGCTGGTGCCGCCCAATGTAGACAACCTGCTGGTTGCCGGGCGCTGCGCCTCCATGACGCATGAAGGGCAATCTGCCGCGCGTGCCAGCGGGGCTTGCTTTGTGATGGGACAAGCCGCCGGTACGGCTGCCTCGGCGCTCGGCGCTGGGCAGCGCTTTGCAGATGTCGACGTTGCTGCCTTGCAAACCGCTCTTATTCATGACGGCGTTTACCTCGATCAACATGCCAGCTAAGTTACCTATCGACCCTTCTGCTCACAGCGGCTCGGCAGCGGAGCGCCAAGCGTTTTACAACGCAATTAGCCAGCACAGCATGACGCCCTTGTGGGAAGTGCTGCACGCCTTGGTGCCGCCCTCGCCCGCTACGCCGTGCCGCCCTGCATTGTGGAAGTACGCAAGCATTCGCCCTTTTTTGATGGCATCAGGCGAGCTGATCACCGCCGAAGAAGCTGTGCGCCGCGTGCTGGTACTTGAAAACCCGGCGCTGCGCGGGCAGTCGTGCATCACGCAGTCGCTGTATGCCGGGCTGCAGGTCATCATGCCCGGCGAGGTGGCGCCCAGCCACCGACACACACAAAGTGCACTGCGTTTTGTCGTTGAAGGGCAAGGTGCCTACACCGCTGTTGATGGCGAGCGCACTTATATGCAGCCTGGCGACTTCATCATTACGCCGAGCTGGACCTGGCACGACCATGGGCACGATGGTCATGCTACTTCTCATGGGCACGACGGCAAGAATGCACAACTTGATGCCGCCGCCCCCGTGGTGTGGCTAGACGGCCTTGACATTCCCATGCTGCGTTTTTTCGATGCTGGTTTTGCCGAAAACGGCAGCGAAGCTCGCCAGGCCGTTACCAAGCCTGAAGGCATCAATATTCATCAGTACGGTGCCAACATGCTGCCGGTCAGGTACGACGCACCGTTTGGGCAAACATCGCCCATCTTCAGCTACCCGTATGAACGCACGCGCCACGCGCTTGAGCAGCTCGAGCGTCACGCAGACGTCGACGCTTGGGACGGCGTAAAACTGCGCTACGTGAACCCGGCTACGGGCGGCGCGCCTATGCCGACCATGGCTACTTTCATGCAGCGCCTGCCCGCCGGGTTTGCCGGCAAGCCCTACCGCCAGACCGACGGCGCGGTGTTCAGCGTGGTCGAGGGCTCGGCAACGATTACCGTAGAAAGCGGCGGGCAAACCACCCAGTTCGAGGTTAGCCCGCGTGACCATTTTGTTATTCCTTCCTGGCACACCGCCACGCTAGCCAGCAGCGAAGGCTGCGTGCTTTTCAGTTTTTCAGACCGTCCGGTGCATCAGGCACTGGGCATACATAAAGAAGAGAGAAAGTCATGAGCAACTCCGCCAGTTATGTTTTTAGCCCACCACCCGTTGTGTCGGTACCCGTTGTTGGCAGCACTGACCGCTATGCCGTGCACCGCGTGTACTGCGTAGGCCGCAATTACGAAGAGCACGCCAAAGAGATGGGCTTTACCGGCCGCGAGCCGCCGTTTTTCTTTTTAAAACCAGCTGATGCAATTGTGGCGGTGGACGCTGGCACAGTTGGCAGCCTGCCCTACCCCAGCTTGACCAAAAACTTTCACCACGAAATTGAGCTGGTGGTGGCGATTGGCACAGGCGGCAAAAACATCAAAGCGGCGGACGCCCACAAACACATTTATGGCTACGCCGTGGGCCTGGACATGACGCGCCGCGACTTGCAAGGCGAAATGAAAAAAGCCGGCCGCCCGTGGTGCATTGGCAAAGGTTTTGACCATTCCGCACCGATTGGGCCGATCACGCCGGTGGCGCAGGCTGGCGATGTGAACAACGCTGAGCTGTATGTGCAGGTGGGCGGCATTGACCGCCAGCGAAGCAACGTGTCCAAACTGATCTGGACCGTGTCCGAGACGATTGAACACTTGTCTGCAGCCTGGGAGCTGATGCCCGGCGATTTGATTTACACCGGCACACCCGAAGGCGTGGCAGCTGTTGTCGCTGGTGACACCATGGTTGGCAGCGTTGCCGGGCTGGGTGAATTACACGTTAAAGTTGTTTAAAAACCAATGGATACGTGCTCAATAATAGGCTTTCAGCTATGAAAATACTAGCAAATTTGGCAAAATTCTGCGCCATTCTGGCCGGGCTGCTGCTGATTTTTATCACCCTGATGACCTGCGTCAGCATCATTGGTCGGGACCTGATTGGCAAAACCATTGTGGGTGACTTTGAATTGTCAGGTGCAGCGGCGGGCGCGGCAATAGCGCTGTTCATGCCTTGGTGCCAGGTCAGGCGGGGCAATATTGTGGTCGATTTTTTCACCACCAAAGCGTCGCCTGCGACGCAAGATTTGATGGACCGCATCGGCGCATTGCTGCTGGGCTGCGTGATGGCGCTGATGGCCTGGCGCACAACGGTAGGCGGCTTGAATTCATTTCGTACCCACTCAGAAACCCAAATTTTGGGCCTGCCCGAGTGGATTGTTTACGCCCTGATGGTGCCGCCGCTGGCTTTGACAGTATCGATCGCGCTGCACCAAGGCATCTTTGGTTTTGAAGCGCAAACTACCCAAGACAACCCGGAGCTCGCTGTTTAAGCACCAATTTATATGAGCGCTATACAACTTGCGTTAATGATTTTCGGCATCATGCTGGTGCTAATGGCGGTGCGCGTGCCGATTGCCATCACCATGTTTTTGGCGGGTGGTTTTGGCTATGTCATGCAAACCGGCTGGAGCCCGCTGGCCAATTTTTTAAACAGCCAGGCGTTTGCGCGTTTTGCGAGTTATGACTTGTCGGTGATTCCGCTGTTTATATTGATGGGCCACTTCGCCACGCAAGGCGGCATCAGTAAAGCGCTGTTCCAGTTTGCTGCCGGCGTAATGGGCCGGTTCAAAGGTGGCTTGGCCATGGGTGCGGTGCTGGCCTGCGCAGCGTTTGGCGCCATCTGCGGCTCGTCGGTCGCCACTGCCGCCACTATTACCAACGTGGCTTATGACGAAATGCGAAACCACGGCTATTCAGGCCGCTTGACAACTGGCACGCTGGCCGCAGGCGGCACGCTGGGTATTTTGATTCCGCCGTCGGTGCCGCTGGTCATTTACGCGATTTTGACCGAGCAAAACATTGCCAAACTGTTTGCCGCTGCCATGGTGCCGGGCATTATTGCCATGCTGGGCTACATGGTGGCCATTGCGATTTATGTTCGGGTGGTGCCTGGTCAGGCGCCTGAAAAAGCGCAGGCTACACAAACCAATATTGCCGAGGCACTCAAAGGCATTGGACCGATCGCCATTATTTTCGTCATTGTGTTTGGCGGCATTTACGGCGGTTTTTTCACGCCTACCGAAGGCGCAGCAGTAGGCGCGTTTGCTACTTTTATTGCAGCGCTGGCGAAGCGCGAAATGACCTGGGAAAAATTCAAAACCTGCTTTTACGCCACGGCCGAAAGCTCGGCCATGATCTTTTTAATCTTTTTGGGTGCGGATTTAATGAACGCGTCGTTGGCGCTGACACAAGTGCCCGCCCAACTCGCTCAAGTGGTGGGCAGCTGGGGCCTGTCGCCTGTGATGGTGGTGGCGGCCATCATGCTGTTTTATGTGGTGCTGGGCGCAGTGATGGACGAGCTGAGCATGATTTTGCTGACCATTCCGATCTTTTTCCCGATGGTAATGGGCCTGGACTTTGGCATGAGCAAAGAGTACACCGCCATCTGGTTCGGCATCATGGTGCTGATGACGGTTGGTTTTGGCATGCTGGCACCGCCGGTCGGGCTGAACGTGTACGTCGTTAACGGCATGACCAAAGGCAAAAGCAACGCCGTGCCGATTGCGGAAAGCTACAAAGGCGTGATGCCGTTTTTAATTTCTGACACGCTGCGCACGCTGCTGCTGTTGTTTTTTCCGGGTATTTCGCCGTGGCTCGTGAAATACATTACTTAAAAACGCCCGAATCACCTCACCCGACATGAATCCCAACATGAATCTCAACATGACACCTGACACGACCCTTCACATGACCTTGTTACGCTCTGCTGGCACCTTGTTACTTGCAATTGCCAGCACGGTATCCGTTGCCCAGCCCTACCCCAGCAAACCCATC
>JANOWB010000040.1:0-4625 GCA_031417695.1 Polaromonas sp. | reverse complement strand
TTTCACCACGGCTTTTTTAGCTGCGGGTTCTTTTTTAGCAATCAACGCATCCAGATTTTTCACGATCTCGCCTTCAATTTTGTCTTTGAAAGCGCCGAGCAAAAAGCCCAGTTTGGCATGCAACTCAAACGTGTCTTTATCCACCGTCAAAGTGCCCGAAACCCCCGAGCGCGTGAAGCCGCATTCATCACTGGTTTGGCCTTCTTCGTAGGTGCACTCCATGTCAAATTTAGCCTCGGCCTGCTCGGCCCACTTGAAAGCGGCTTTGCGGGCGTCGCCAAAGCTCATGCCGTGGGCGCGCGTGATGTTGATGTCTGCCATGCTCGGGGTGCCTCCTTATTGCTCGATTTTTAACGCCAGGCGGCGCTGCTCTTTGGTCTGCGTAGCCAGTTGTTTGACTGCATCATAAAACCGTTGCCAGTCGCGTTGCTCGCGCTCAAACAGCGCCTCAAAACCCGGCACCAGCTCGTCGTACGCGGCCTGCGCGCCAAAGCTGGCGTTGTTGGCGTTGGCTACCCAGGCGTCAAAGCCGGTGGCATTCACGCCGCTTCCCCAGCTGTTTTTAAGGTCTTGGTAGCTGTTTTTAAACTTCGTCATAGCTATTAATTTAGTAGCTGCTTGCGCCCGTATTTCTTGGTCTATAGGGCTATTTAATGCATAAATTTGGCCTAATTCGCGGCGCGTGTCTTGTATCAGCCCCCTGAACTGCTGGCGGCGTTTGTCAAAAGCGGCTTGGCTGGCTTGCGTCTGCGGATTGGCCTGCTGCGCCAACCAGCTTCGGCTGCCGATGCGCTCAACCGCTGTGGCAAAAGATTCATTAAACGTGGTGTCGTCTTGGGCGTAAGCCACTTGGTGGGCCAGTTCATGAAAGATGAGTTTGGCCAATTCGCCTTCAGGGTAGTTGATGAAAGTGCTGAGCAGCGGGTCGCTTCCAAACGCGCCCAGCCAACTTAGCTTGCCCAGCGTTGAGTACGCAGGCACGCCGTACACGCTGACTTCAAAGCCTTCTTTGGCTAACCTGTCTGCCTCTGCCCGCGCCTGCTGCTCATCAAAGTAACCCCGGTAGCTCACGCAGCCGACCGCCGCAAAGCACCAGGTTTTAAGGGTTAGCGAAAACTCGGGCGCGGCCACCACATTCCACACCACCGATGGGCGCTTTAAATCAGCGTAGCGCTTGTAGCTGGGGTTGTCGGGCAGCTTTAATTCAAGCGCTGCAAAGCTGCGAAGGCGCTGGCTGAGCTCAAGCCGCGCTTTAAGTGCGGCGGGCGTTTGCGCATCTTGCAGCACGTCGGCCACGGGCCGCGCTGTGCTCAGCATTTGCATATGGCCGTTAACAGACTGCCAGTAATAGCCGACGGTGCCGCAGCCGGGGAGCAGGCACAAAGCGGCTAGTGCCAGCGACCACCCCAGCAACCGAATCAGCTCGGTCATACCAGGCTTACCTCAACCAAACAGTCGTAAAACACCGGGCCGCGCCCCATGTCGGTCAGCTGCTGGCTGGTGACTTCATTGACATTGGTGCCACCCAAGCCCAGCTTGCGCCACCAAATGCCCATGCCGTTGACGACGCCCGGCCGGGCACGATCTGAGACGCTCGCTTTGACGCGGTAGCTGCCGCGCTGGTTGAACACGTTGACCACCGCGCCGTTCGATATGCCGCGTACAGCAGCGTCTGTTGCATGTATTTCAAGCACCGGTTCAGTTTCAATGTCGCGCAGGCTTTTGACGTTGACAAAAGTGGAATTTAGAAAATTGCGCGCGGGCGGCGAGATCATGGCCAGCGGGTACAGCGCTGAGCTGCCCGGCGTTTCGTAGTTGGGCAGGTGTTGCGGCAAACCGTCTTGCCCGCTTTGCGCTAAGCGCTGGCTGAAAAATTCGCATTTTGCTGAAGCGGTGGGGAAATTGCCTTGCGCAAAAGGTGCATCTGGCAGGCTCAAGGTAGCAAAACCTTTGGCCAGCAGTTTTGCAAAATCGACTTTGCCTTCAAACGCGGTTTGGCAAAGTTGCTCGTCAGTGTCCGTAAAACACGGGTCGCTAAGCCCCATGTGCGCCGCCAGTTCCCGAAATATTTGCGAATTAGGTTTTGCCTGGCCCAGTGGCGCAATTGCCGGGCGGTTGAGCAGCACGTCGGTGTGGCCGTAAGAGGTGTGAATGTCCCAGTGCTCTAACTGCGTGGTGGCCGGCAAAATATAGTCGGCGTAGTCGGCGGTGTCGGTTTGAAAATGCTCCAGCACCACGGTAAATAAATCGTCGCGCGCAAAGCCCGCCACTACTTTGCTCGAATCGGGCGCCACGGCCACGGGGTTGCTGTTGTAGACAATCAGCGCCTCGATTTTTGGGCCAAAGCCGCTGGATGTTTCAGCCAGCAGTGCATCGCCAATCGTGGACATATTGATCGTGCGCGGCAGGTTTTGGCCGAGCAAATCCGGCCGCTGCAGCGCGGCTTTGTTGATAGGGAACTGGCCAGAACTGCTCATTAACAGCCCACCGGCGCGGTGCCGCCACGCGCCGATGAGCGCGGGCAAGCAAGCTACGGCACGCGTGGCATTGCCGCCGCCGCGCACGCGCTGCATGCCGTAGTTCAGCCGAATGGCGGCGGGTTGCTTGTTGGCTATGCATTGCCCATAGCTGCGCGCCAGGTTCTTGATTTGCGCCGCGTCAATGCCGCACACGGCGGCGGCGCGCTCGGGTGGCCATTCAAGCGCCCTGGCCCTCAGCTCGGGCCAGCCGAGCGTGTTCTGGGCCAAATAGTCGTGGTCAAGCCAATCGTTCGTGATCAGCTCATGCATCATGCTGAGTGCCAAAGCTGCATCTGTGCCGGGCAGCAGGGCGATGTGTTCGTGGCATTTGTCGGCGGTTTCGCTTTTGCGCGGGTCAATGCAAATCAGCTTGGCGCCGTCGCGCTTGGCCTGCATGGCGTAGCGCCAAAAATGCAGGTTGCTGCCAATCGAGTTGCTGCCCCAAATAATGATCAGCTTGGACTCCGCAAAAAACTCGACCCGCATGCCGACTTTGCCGCCCAGCGTTTGTGCCAAACCCTCACCGCCTGCGCTTGAGCAAATGGTGCGGTCTAACAGCGACGCGCCCAACTGGTGAAAAAACCGCGCGGAAATACTTTCGCCCTGCACCAGCCCCATCGTGCCCGCGTAGCTGTAGGGCACTATGGCTTGCGGGTCAACTGCGGCAATGGTTTTGAGCCTTGCCGTAATGTCAGCCAGCGCAGCTTGCCAACTGACCGGCACGAACTGCCCCGAGCCCTTCGGTCCGCTGCGCTTGAGCGGGGTTAGCAGGCGCTCGGGGTGGTAAGTACGCTCTGTGTAGCGCGACACTTTGTTGCACAGCACGCCTGCCGTTTGCCCGTGGTCTGGGTTGCCACTGACCTTGATTGCCACGCCTCCCTCTACGGTGGTGAGCAGCGCGCAGGTGTCTGGGCAGTCGTGCGGGCAGGCTCCGCGAACGGTTTGGGGCAGAGCAAGGTTGGCCGTTGTCATGGCGCTTATCTTATCGGCCTGGGCTGCTCAATGTACGCCAAGCGCCACAAAGGCAAATTAAGCCTGTTTTAGCCCCAAAATCAATATCTTTTTGGGGGTTAGGCCAACAAATATGGGCGCGAACAGCTATACAAATAGTAGCGTAACGAAAACGGCTGAATGCTCTCGGTCGAACCCATTGACCCGGCTGGCTTAGTCTTCCAGCTCAGCCTTGGCCATTTCCACATCAAGCCGCTCCATGGCGTCTAGCGGCTTGCTGGCGGCGGCTTGTTCGTACAGCTTGGTGGCGTCTTTCATTTTTTTGTCGCCCTCCAACATGACCATGCCGTTGGCGTGCTCAATCATGGCAATGGCTGAAGTGGGGTTGAGCTCAAGCGCTTTTTTGAACAGCGACAAACCGACGTCTTTTTTAGCGCCGTAGGTCATGCCGCCAATCAGCGAGCCGACTTTGTCGATCACTTCTGCGTGAAACGCAGCCAGCGCAATGTGCGCGTCGGCGTGCTTGGGCTGCAATTTAATGGCTTGTTCCAGCGCCTGCTTGACCTTGGTGCCCAGGCCTTGGGCCAGCGCTTTGGCCACGCTGATACCCTGGCCGTAGCGGCCCAACGCGTACGCCTGCCAGTAAAAAGCGTTGGCGTTTTTGGGGTCGGCTTTTTGCTGCGCTTCAGCCCGTGCGGCGACTTCCATGAACATGTCGAGCTTGGTTTTTTCTTTGGTCTCTAGGTAGTTGGCATAAATGCCAGCCGCTTTGTTGGCCACTGTCAAACCATCGCCACCGGCTTTAACGCCAGCGTCATGCGCTTTTTGAAATTCACCGTTGTGAAACAGCACCCATGCGCCCAGTACAGCCGCGTCTTTGGGCAGCGGCTCGCAGTCGCCATGGTGCAAGCGCGCCCAGCTCTTTTTGAGGCTGGCAGCGTCGAAGGCGTAGTCGCCAGCGTGGGGGAAAGCGGTCCATTTAGCCATGATGTCTCCAGGTCGTTATTTTGGTTTTTAAAGTTGCAATGTTAATCAACAAAATTCGCGAATATTAATTAATAGTTCTAAGCTCGATACTACTTAATCATTGTGACTGTATGCACCGACCAGCGTTTGCAAGTGCGCGCGCTGGCTTTGCTCAAGGTAGGGCACCAG
>JANOWB010000039.1:0-2826 GCA_031417695.1 Polaromonas sp. | reverse complement strand
AACGACAAGGGCGCGATCGTGACTGGCAAGGTCAAGACCGTTGATGCCAAAGGCGCAGAGATCGATCTGGGCGACGACATTATTGGTTACCTGCGTGCCAGCGAAATCAGCCGTGACCGCGTTGAAGACGCGCGCAACGTGCTGAAAGAAGGCGACGAAGTGTCTGCTGTTGTGGTGAACGTGGATCGCAAGACCCGCAACATCCAGCTGTCAGTCAAAGCCAAGGACAACGCTGACCAGCAAGAAGCCATGGCATCACTCAGCCAGCAGTCTGCCAAAGAAAGCTCTGGCTTGACCAACTTGGGTGCCCTGCTGCGCGCCAAGATGGACAACACCGAGAAGTAGAAAAGTTTTGTGGGACAGACCAGACAACACGGCAACGCCGCGCGTCTGCTCTGTCCTCAAACTTATCAATCACCGATCCCGACTCCATGACCCGAAGCGACCTGGTAGAAGAGCTGGCCAACCGGTTTGGGCAGCTCACGCACCGCGATGCAGAGTTCGCTGTTAAAGCCATTCTTGACGCCGTTGGCGACGCCCTTGTGCGTGGCCACAGAATTGAAGTTCGTGGGTTTGGAAGTTTTTCTGTTAATCGCCGCCCACCGCGCATGGGTCGAAATCCACGCTCTGGCGAAAGCGTTGCCATTCCTGAAAAGCGGGTTCCACATTTCAAACCCGGCAAGGCGCTGCGCGAAGCAGTAGATGAGCGTACCGAGGTTCTGCTAAACGCCAAAACGCTAACCGCCCCTGCAGCCGCAGGTTCAAATGCAAATTTAAATGCAAAGGCAAAGGCAAATGCCAGTGCAGCCAAAAATGCCTAGCTTTTGGCCGTGTATCCAGGTTGATTGACGGACTGCGCCGCCACCTTTAGACCCTCAGGAGTTGGGCCAAATGAAGTACTTGTTGTGGTTATTAAAAGCGGCTATTTTCTTCACGCTCTTCGCATTTGCCTTGAACAACCGGCAGGTAGTTTCGGTTAATTTCTTTTTTGGTACCGTCTGGCAGGCTCCACTGGTCATTGTGGTGCTTTGCACCTTTGCCTGCGGCCTGGCACTCGGCGTGTTAATGATGATTCCCCGTTGGTGGAAAAATCGATCTGCAAAGCAAAGTCAGCCCGCAGCGGCTGGCCCATTAAATTACGCCGGGCAGGTTGCCAGCGCGCCTCAGCCAACGAGAACACAACTTTCGGGTTCACCCACTCATGGACTTTGATTTCACTTGGCTTCTGTTAGGCCTACCCGTTGCGTTTGCGCTCGGCTGGCTGGCCTCCCGCATTGATTTGCGCCAGTTGCGGATTGAAAATCGGCAAGCGCCAAAGGCTTACTTTCGAGGTTTGAATTTTTTGCTCAACGAGCAGCAAGATCAAGCGATTGACGCCTTCATTGAAGCTGTTCAAAACGACCCGGACACCTCTGAGCTTCATTTTGCTTTGGGTAACCTGTTTCGGCGGCGCGGCGAATACGAACGCGCTGTGCGTGTCCATGAACACTTGCTGCAACGAGGCGATTTGCCACAGCTGGAGCGCGACCGCGCCCAACATGCGTTGGCTCTTGATTACCTCAAAGCAGGTCTGCTCGACCGGGCTGAAGCGGCTCTACACAAGCTGGAATCAACGAGTTACCAGGAAGAAGCGCGGCTAGCCCTGCTTTCGATCTACGAACGGTCACGGGACTGGCAACACAGCGCGGATATCGCCAGCAAACTTGACAGCGCTGGGCACGCAAGCTTTACCAGTCGGCAGGCACACTACCTTTGCGAACAGGCCACCGCGCTTATGGCTACTGGCAATCGCGACGGCGCACTGCAATTGCTAAACCAAGCTTGCCAGATCGCACCCGCCTCTAGCAGGCCCTGGCTTGAAATCGCCACACTGCAGCAGCAGCGCGGGCAAACTCAAGCTGCACTCGACGCGCTGCAAAAATTAGAAGCCGCCGCGCCGCAAGCGTTGCCGTTGGCCGCGAACTTGCTCGTCAATATTGCTCAACAAGCAGATTTTCGAGAGCCAGCGCTGCAGCTGCTCAAGGCTCACTATTCGCAAACACCCTCTATCGATGTGATGGACGCCATTGCCAAGCTGGAGCCCACCGCCGAGCTAGCCCAGCAGTGGTTCGTGAAACACCTGGAAGGTGAGGCGTCGCTGGTAGCTGCATCCCGCTGGATTGACGGCGAAAGCGCGGCACCCGATCACAATCGCCAACTGGTCCAGCGCGCGTTAAACAAAGCGACCAAACCGCTGATGCGCTACCGCTGCGCCGCCTGCGGCTTTGAGGCAACCCAACACTTCTGGCACTGCCCCGGCTGCCAGGCTTGGGACAGCTACCCGGCTCGACGGATCGAAGAGTTATGACGCACACCCCCGTGGAGAATTTTTTACACACCCCCGGGGAAGCTTTGCCTCCTCCCCCCTTGCAGAGGGCGACACCTGCGGCCTGGCAAAGCCAAAGGCACTTGGCATACCCCCGGGCAAGCTGCGCTTGCCTCCCCCTTGCAGGGGGTAGACACCTGCGGCCTGGCAAAGCCAGTTCCGTGGCGGCTGCTTGACTAAGAATCGCAAACATGACTACCTCCTCGACCATTTCTCAAAATAAATTAGCAGCAGCCCGCGTATTGGTCGTTGGCGATGCCATGCTTGACCGCTACTGGTACGGCGCGGTAGACCGCATCTCGCCTGAAGCGCCTGTGCCTGTGGTGCGTGTCACGCGCACTGAAGAGCGGGTTGGCGGCGCGGCCAATGTGGCCAACAATATTGTGGCGTTGGGTGCCAAGGCATCGCTGCTGAGCGTAGTGGGCGACGACGAGGCCAGTCACCAGCTGGAAGCACTGGTG
>JANOWB010000038.1:0-1672 GCA_031417695.1 Polaromonas sp. | reverse complement strand
GCGCAGGCGCGATTGGCGGCTGGATAGGCCACGGCTTGGCGCGCACGGGCTGTACTGTCAGCGTGATTGCGCGCGGCGCGACGCTTGATGGACTACAGCAGCACGGCCTGCGCTTGAATCATGCGGGCGAAGTAACGGCGCGAGCCGTTCAAGCAGCGCAGTCGCCTGCTGACTTGGGCGTGCAAGACCTGGTCATCATCAGCGTGAAAGCGCCATCGCTCGTGCAGGTGGCTGAGCACATCGCGCCGCTAGTCGGGCCAAACACCGTGGTGATGACCGCTATGAACGGCGTGCCGTGGTGGTTTTTGAACGACTTTGGTGGCGAGTTTGCCAACCGTGGTTTGACGTCAACCGACCCACACGGCGCCATTGCGCGCGCGATTGCGCCGCAGCACGTCATTGGCTGCGTCGTGCACGCCAGTTGCTCAACGGACAGCCCCGGCTTAATACGCCACCACTTCGGCAACAAGCTGATCATTGGCGAGCCTTCAGGCGAAAAAACCGCGCGTGTGCAGCAGCTGGCAGCGCTGTTTGATAAAGCTGGTTTTGAGGCCGTGCTGTCTGAGCAAATTCAAAAAGACATCTGGTTCAAGCTGTGGGGCAACATGACGGTGAACCCCGTCAGCGCTTTAACAGGCGCCACCACTGATTTGATTTTGAACGATGATTTGGTGCGCAACTTTATATCCAGCGTGATGCTGGAGGCGAAAGAAATCGGCGCGCGGCTAGGCATCCACATTGACCAGCAACCTGAAGACCGCCATGCAGTCACGCTCAAGCTTGGCGCTTTCAAAACGTCGATGCTGCAAGACGTTGAAGCGGGCAAAGCGGTGGAGCTGGATGCGCTGGTAGCCGCGGTTAAAGAGCTAGGCGGCATGACTCAAGTGCCCACACCGTTTACTGACGCGCTGTTGGGGCTGAGCCGCCTGCAGGCCCGGGTGCGTGGGCTTTACGCCTAGTTGGCACGCATGTTGCGCGTAGGTGAGCAGCGCAACTTTCAGCGCCCCGCCCCAAACTGTGCGACATTTAATTCACGTTATTTTTCACAAGGCTCGTTCATGTTTAAACCCACCCAATTGCTAACCGCCGCCCTGCTTTCAACTGCGCTGACAGCAGCGATCACGCTGCCCGCGCACGCCAAAACCTTCAAATTCGCTCGCGCGGCGGACATGTCGACCTGGGATATACATGCCCAAAACGTCGGCGTGAACAACACCATGCACGCCGCCGTGTACGACACGCTGATTGAATACGACAGCAAAACCTTCAAGCCGCGCCCGTCGCTGGCCACCGAGTGGAAGCAGATTTCGCCCACCCAACTGCGCTTGACGTTGCGCCAGGGCGTGAAATTTTCTGATGGCTCGGATTTTGTGGCGGCTGATGCCAAGTATTCGCTAGAGAGAGCCAAGGCAAAAACATCGAACTTCACCGTGTATGCGCTGGGCATTGACCGGGTTGAAATCGTCAACGCCACCACGCTAGATATTTTTTCAACCGTGCCAAACCCGGTGCTGCTCAATCAACTCACTGAGCTGCGCGTGATGAGCAAAGCCTGGGCCGAGAAAAACAACTCTGTCGAGCCTAAAGATATCAAAACAAAAGACGAAAGCTTTGCGCACCGCAACGCACTGGGTACCGGCCCGTTCATGCTGAAAAACTGGACGCCCGACCA
>JANOWB010000037.1:0-4057 GCA_031417695.1 Polaromonas sp. | reverse complement strand
GGCATCACCAAGGAGATCATGCAAGTGGCGCTGGCGCAGGCCAAGGAAGCGCGACTGCACATTCTGGGCAAGATGCAGGAAGCCATGGGCGAGGCCAAGGCCGAGGTGTCGCAGTTCGCGCCGCGCCTGTACGTGATGAAGATCAACCCCGAGAAGATTCGTGATGTGATTGGCAAGGGTGGCGCTGTGATTCGTGCGTTGACCGAAGAAACCGGCACGCAAATCAATATCGAGGAAGACGGCACCATCACCATCGCGTCGAACGACAGCGCCAAGGCAGACGAGGCCAAGCGCCGCATCGCCGAGATCACCGCTGAAGTCGAAATTGGCAAAATCTACGAAGGCCCGGTCACCAAGATTCTGGACTTCGGCGCACTGATCAATTTGCTGCCAGGCAAAGACGGTTTGCTGCACATCAGCCAGATCGCACATGAGCGTGTCGAGCGCGTGCAGGACTACTTGAAAGAAGGCCAGATCGTCAAAGTCAAGGTCATGGAAACCGACGAGAAGGGTCGCGTCAAGCTGTCGATGAAGGCGTTGCTGGATCGCCCGGCGCAAGATCAGGATCGCGGTTAATCTAGGCCACTATTGTTTTTATAGCTGCTTGCGCCCGATTTCATTGGGCTAGCGGCTTAAAACATCCCTAAAAAACCATGAAAACTGTCGAAATTAGCGCTTTTGGTGCTCCAGACGTGCTGCGTTTGGCTGAACGCCCTGTGCCCGTAGCGGGTGCAGGCGAGCTGCTGATCCGCGTCAGTGCTTCGGGTATCAATCGGCCTGATGTGTTGCAGCGCACGGGTAACTACCCCGTACCACCCGGCGCGTCAGATATTCCGGGGCTTGAAGTCGCTGGCGTGATTGTGTCTGGCGATGCGGCGGCGATGGCTGCTGGCGGCTTCAAAGTTGGCGACCGCGTTTGCGCGTTGGTGGCTGGCGGTGGTTATGCCGAGCTGTGCGTGGCGCCTGTGGGGCAGTGCTTGCCAGTGCCGAAGGGCTTCACCGATATTGAAGCAGCATCACTGCCTGAAACTTTCTTCACTGTGTGGAGCAATGTGTTCCAGCGGGCGTATCTGGCCAAAGGCGAAACCCTGCTGATTCAAGGCGGCTCGAGCGGCATCGGCGTGACGGCGATTCAGATTGCTAAAGCCATGGGTGCAACCGTTATCGTGACGGCTGGCAGCGATGAAAAATGCGCTGCGTGCCTTGCTCTGGGCGCAGATCATGCTATCAATTACAAAACTGCTGACTTTGCGGAAGAGGTCAAAAAGCTGACCGATGACAAAGGCGTGAACGTCATTTTGGACATGGTCGCTGGCAGCTACGTCGCGCGAGAAGTTGACTGTATGGCTGAAGACGGTCGTCTGGTCATCATTGCAGTGCAGGGCGGGATTAAGGCGGAGTTCAATGCCGGCCTGGTACTGCGCAAACGCTTGACGATCACCGGCTCAACACTGCGCCAGCGCTCGATTGAATTTAAAACAGCGATTGCCAAAGCCTTGAAAGAAAAGGTTTGGCCGCTACTGGAAAGTGGTGCGATCAAACCTGTGATTCATAGCACGTTTGCTGCTGCTGATGCTGCCAAAGCGCATACGCTGATGGAGTCGAACCAGCACATTGGCAAGATTGTTTTGACTTGGGATGCAGCGTGAAAAAGCTGATTGCCGGTAACTGGAAGATGAATGGCAGCCTGTCTGCCAACGAAGCCTTGCTGGCGGCTTTGGCTCAGGGCTTGAGCGCCAAGCCAGCTTGCGATATTGCCGTTTGTGTGCCTGCGGCGTATTTTGCACAAGTTCAGTCGCTGAAAACCGTTGCAATTGATTTGGGTTCGCAGGACGTATCAGCCCAAGTTTCAGGTGCTTTCACAGGCGAGGTCAGCGCAGCAATGCTGAAAGATTTTGGCGCACGCTATGCCATCGTCGGCCATTCAGAACGCCGCCAATACCATGGTGAAACCGATGCGCTGGTCGCTGACAAAGCCAAAGCCGCTTTGGCCGCTGGCATCACGCCAATCGTCTGCGTGGGCGAGACGCTGGCTGAACGCGAAGGAGGGCGTACCGAAGAAGTCGTCAAGCGCCAATTGGCCGCAGTGATTCATACCAACGGCCATTGCATCAGCGAAATCGTGGTGGCTTACGAGCCAGTTTGGGCCATTGGCACAGGTAAAACAGCATCACCCGAAGAAGCACAAGCGGTTCACGCAGTGTTGCGTGCGCAACTAAAAGCGGCGACTGACCAGTCAGCACGCGTCAAAATTTTGTACGGCGGCAGTATGAACGCTGCCAACGCAGCCAGCCTCTTGTCGCAGAGCGACATTGACGGCGGTTTGATTGGTGGAGCCTCTCTCAAAGCCGCCGATTTCTTATCAATTATTGCTGCAGCTCAATAAATACCGGCGCGAGCAGCTATTAAATCAGGAGTAAATAAACATGAACGTGATATTAACCATTGTCCTTGCCGTGCAAATGCTGACAGCCATCGTCATGATTGGTTTGGTACTGGTTCAGCACGGTAAAGGTGCGGACATGGGTGCGGCATTTGGCAGCGGCGGCTCGGGTAGCCTGTTTGGCGCCAGTGGCAGCGCCAACTTTTTATCGCGCACTACCGGCGTGCTGGCGGCGGTATTTTTTGCCAGTACCTTGTTGTTGGCTTATTTTGGCAACGCCCAGCCTCGTAGCGGTGGCGGCAGCGTGCTTGATGGCGCTGCAGTGGTAGCGCCCGTGTCGGTGGGTTCAGCGTCTGCCCCGGTAGGTGCAGCTGCGCAAATCCCGGGCACATCGGCTCCTGCGACAGCAGCCGTCCCGGCTGCGCCAGCGGCACCGGCAGTGGCGGCCTCAGGCGTTGGGCAAATCCCCACAAAATAAGGCTGCCTTGCGCCGTTTCTCCAGCGGCGACAAGGTGATTTCAGGGTAAACTCTAAGCTTGCCTGAAGAGCTAAAAACCTCACGGTTTCCTCTTGCGATTCAGGCTGTTAAGAACCGCGGACGTGGTGAAATTGGTAGACACGCTATCTTGAGGGGGTAGTGCCGAAAGGTGTGCGAGTTCGAGTCTCGCCGTCCGCACCAGATCAAAGCCATTCAGCTCGCCTTTTGCGAGCTGAATGGCTCCTAATCTTGAAAACCGGCTTTATTGCGTCGAATTGACCATGAACCTCGATCAATACCTCCCCGTGCTCTTGTTCATTTTGATCGGTGTCCTTGTGGGCGTGGTGCCCCAAGTGCTCGGTCGGTTGCTTGGGCCGGTTCGCCCCGACGCCGAAAAAAACTCCCCCTATGAGTGTGGATTCGAGGCCTTCGAAGACGCCCGAATGAAGTTTGACGTGCGCTACTACCTTGTGGCTATTTTGTTCATTCTTTTTGACCTCGAAATCGCCTTTCTTTTCCCTTGGGCAGTTGCGCTCAAAGACATTGGCGCGGTCGGCTTTTGGTCGGTCATGGTTTTCCTTGGCATCCTGGTTGTGGGGTTTATCTACGAGTGGAAAAAAGGCGCGCTCGATTGGGAATGAAAATCAAGGCTTCTCACGCTGCGCGACAAAAGGTTTTGTATGTCACTTGAAGGTGTTTTCAACGAAGGTTTCATGACCACGAGTTACGACTCGGTGGTCAACTGGGCCAAAACAGGCTCGCTGTGGCCAATGACTTTTGGCCTGGCGTGCTGCGCTGTTGAGATGATGCACGCCGGTGCGGCCCGTTATGACCTGGACCGGTTCGGTATGCTGTTTCGCCCCAGCCCGCGCCAGTCAGATTTAATGATTGTGGCTGGCACGCTGTGCAACAAAATGGGCCCGGCCCTGCGCAAGGTGTATGACCAGATGTCAGAGCCACGCTGGGTGCTGTCGATGGGGTCATGCGCTAATGGCGGCGGCTACTACCACTACAGTTATTCAGTCGTGCGCGGCTGCGATCGCATTGTGCCGGTCGATGTCTATGTACCAGGCTGCCCGCCAACTGCTGAAGCGCTGATGTACGGCATCATTCAATTGCAGCAAAAAATTCGTCGCACCAACACGATTGCGAGGGCTTGATGCTTGTCATGACATCAAAGGCACCCGCGACGGCCG
>JANOWB010000036.1:0-5883 GCA_031417695.1 Polaromonas sp. | reverse complement strand
GTCGCCTACCTTCAAGATGTGCGACGTGGGCTCGCCATCTTTTGGCAGCCACAGTCGCTCTTGCCCATCTTGGTACACGCCCAGCTTGTTTTGGACGCCCGGTAATGACATTCTGCGTAGTCCGCGCCAAAACATCAAAGGAACGTTATGCGCCCGTGATTCCGTAATGCGGCTTTGCATGTCGGTCTGCGAGACCTGTTCGTAGCATTGGGGATCAAACACCACGTCAATTTGCGGCGGTGTTGCATCGGGCGTCAGTACCAATGCGCCTGCACAATCGCGTCCCACCTTTTGCAACATACCAAACACGTCGTGCTGGCTGACTTGGTGGGCTTTTGAAAGCTCTTCTAGCGGCTGCCCTTCCGGCAAAAGGTTGCTGAAGAAATTTTTAACCGAGGCGCTGCGCGCGGTTTGTACATCTGTATTGCTGCCAAGGTTTAGCGGCAAATGCGGAGAGAAGGCAAACGCTCGCCCCGATCTCTGCCATTCGGCGTTGTACTGAAGTGTGTAAGCGCTGGTCTCAACTCGCAAAACAGCGGCCAACAGCCCATCAACCCAGACATTGAGTTGATTTTTCTGTTCAAGTCCCGCTTTCATGCGATGACCAGTGCAATGCCAAAGTGACGTGCAACGCCGATGGCTTTGTCAAACTGCACAGTAGCTTTGCCGGTTTCCAACGCTTGGAGAAACTTGGTGCTAACGCCGCAACTGAGCGCAGCCACAGCCAATGTGAGGCCTGCTTCGGAGCGGCGTTTGCGTATGGCGGCTCCCAAGTCTGCGCTTGAGCTAATGAGTTGCCGCGTTGGTGCAGTCGAGTTGATCATAAAAACCCCGATAGGAGATGAATTGGGCAGATCCCACGCAAAAAATAGAAAAATATCCCGAACGGAGTATTTTAAGTGGATTGGCATTCGAAAACACAGAATAAGCCCTGATCGGGGTTTATTTGCCGTTTCCAGTGCGTGCATGTAGGGTCAGCGCAGCAACCCGCTGAGTGAGGTAATGCAAAAACAAAGATCTAAACTCAAGATGCAATGACGACAGGGCATCATCGGCCTCAATCTTGCAGCAAGATGACTTAGCAGTTGTTTGACCTTTTACTTCAACCCGAAGATTGTCATGCGCCACCAGAAATTTCTTGTCACGCCAAATTTTTACAGCCGTCGCGCCGTTACCGCCGCGCTACTTTCTGCCGTGGCGCTGTGCAGCACCGCACTGCACGCCCAAACCAGCACCATCAAGCTGATGGTCGGCTTTCCGGCGGGTGGCGGCACAGACGCCATCGCCCGCACCCTGGCTGAAAAGCTGGGCCCTTTGCTCGGCACGACGGTGGTGGTTGAAAACAAAGCCGGTGCGGGCGGGCAAATCGCTGCTCAGGCGCTAAAAGCCGCGGCGCCTGATGGCACGACGTTTTTCTTATCGCACGACCACACGGTGTCGATTTTGCCGCTGGTGGTCAAAAACCCGGGGTTCGACCCAGCCAAAGACTTTGTGCCGGTGGCCGGTTTTGCCACCTTCGTGAATGCGATGGCGGTGTCTGGCGGCACGCCTGCCAAGTCGTTCAATGAATACGTGACGTGGGCCAAAACGCAGGGCAACAAAGGCAACGTCGGCATTCCAGCGCCTGCTTCTGTGCCTGAGTTTTTGGTCAAAGTACTCGGTGAAAAGTACAAACTTGACCTGCAAGCCGCGCCGTACCGAGGTAGCGCGCCCATGATGGCCGACATGCTGGGCAATCAGATTGGTGCGGGCGTGGCGTCTGTGCCCGACTTCATTGAAAACCACAAAGCCGGCAAAATTCGCGTGGTGGCCGTGCTGGGTAACGCCCGACAAGCCGCGCTGCCCGACGTGCCTACCTTTGCCGAGCTGGGTCTGGCGGGGTTTGAAGACGTGCCGTACTACGG
Organism: Polaromonas sp.; assembly: GCA_031417695.1. Taxonomy (GTDB): domain Bacteria; phylum Pseudomonadota; class Gammaproteobacteria; order Burkholderiales; family Burkholderiaceae_C; genus Polaromonas. The sequence goes on along the minus strand of JANOWB010000036.1, from coordinate 3,979 downwards.
TATTTTTGCCCCGGCGGGCACGCCGAAAGCCGTGATTGACCGCTTCTCTGATGCGCTGGCCAAAGTGCTCGCCATGCCCGATGTGAAAGAAAAGCTGACGGCGATGGGGCTAACGGTAGGCCACATGCCGCCTGCGCAGCTCGGCAAAACCGAACAGGCCTACGCCCAAACCTGGTCGCGCATCATCAAGGCGAGCGGATTTCAGGCGCAATAGTGTTGCAACTGACGCCAAATATCTGCTATATAGTTAGGAGCTGCTCGCGCCCGTATTCATTGGGCTACCGCTCTAAAAACACGCTAAATAACGCCTAAAAACGGCAAAAATACCGTTCTGCAAGCCCTACAACATTTCATCAGGCGCAAACGGCCCGATCACGCGCACCAAAATTTTCAGGCCCAGGCTGGCGTCTGGCTCACTGGTGGCATCTGGCAGGCCTGAACCCTGCGGGGCGCGCCATACCAGCCCATTGCCTTGGGTTTCTACCTTGTAAGCGCCTTTGTTTAGCCCCGGCTCAATCATTTCCGTGGCTTCTTTGGCCAGTTTGGCGTTGCGTAGTACGACGGCAATCTCACTGTTTAGCAGTTTTGACCGCAAGTCCAGGTTCATGGAACCCACCACCAGCAGGCGGTTGTCTACCACCACCGCTTTGGCGTGCAGGCTGGCGCGCGATTCCCCGCCAGAGCGGCCCATGCTGCCCGACCCGGCGCCAAAGCTGGCAATGGTGCCGCGCTGCTCTGAACGCATTTCATACAGTTCTACGCCCATGCCCAGGAGCGCTTTGCGGTACCGTGCGTAGCCCGCATGGGCGGCCACAGCATCGTTCGACGCCAGCGAGTTGGTCAGCACCCGCACACGCACGCCGCGGTTTCTGATGTCTGCAAACTGCTGCATCATCTGCGCGCCGGGCACAAAGTACGGCGACACAATGAGCAGGTCGGTCTGCGCCCGCGCCATCAGGCTGAGCAGGCCGTCTACGGCCGTGTCTTGCGACTCTTCTACGGCGTCGGCGTCGGCGGCAATTTTTGAAGGCTCATCTGCCAGCATCGCCGATGCCGCCCAGGTCCAGGTGAGCAGGGTCAGGTCAATGCTGTCAGGTAGCGCTGAGGTGGCAACCGGAGCCCTATCAGTCACGGCAGCAACTGCGGAGCTGATCAAACCCTGGTTGGCAGGCGTGATTTTGGGTTTAATCGCGTCAATTTCTTCTTCAGTGAGCAGCGACCGTACCGGGTAAGCCAGCGGGTTGTTCCAGTATTTGTCAAAGCTGCCCGACAAGTCGCGCGTAATTCGCCCAGCGGTCAGCACATCCATATCAACAAAATTCACGCCTTCGCTTTGCCCAAAGTAGGTATCGCCCAGGTTCCGGCCGCCAGTAATCGCAATCGCGTTGTCGGCCACAAATATTTTGTTGTGCATGCGCCGTTGCAGGCGTGCTGCGTCGCTTAAGGAGCTGATGATGCGCCACAGGGCTGAGGCGCGGTTGCTGGGCAGCGGGTTAAACAGCCGCAGCTCAATATTTTTCTCAAAACCCAGTTTGAGCACCTGCGCATTTTTGCCTGCTGTGTTGAAGTCGTCCAGCAGTAACCGTACGCGCACGCCTCTAGCTGCGGCTTGTTTCAGGGCATCAAACAGCCTTTCGGTGGTTTCGTCAGCATGTATCGCGTAGTACTGCAAGTCGAGTGTTTTATCGGCAGCTTTGATCAGCGTCATACGGCTGGTAAAGGCCAAATCAGCGCTGCCCACCAAGGCAAAAGCGGAATCGTTTTTAGTGCTGGCTGCGCTGGCCCGGCGCGCCACTTCGCTGCCCAGGCGCGTGGCTACGGATTCAGCGGGAGTCAAGGCCGAAGATTTGGGGCGTTGAATGTCAGATGGCAAGGTGGTGCATCCGGTTAGCCAGCCGGCCGCTAGCAGGCAAAAAGCCAAAAAGGCAGCGCTGCGCAGCCGGTAAGCAAGGTAGGTAGGTCGAGTTGGGTAACGCATGGCGTAAAGCGTAGCGTCAGTGTTGCACGGCGCCCGCTTGCCGCGCCGCTGGCGTATGACAGTCGCCAGCCACAAGCCGCGTCAGACAAGTGCCCGTGAGCCGATACCGGCGGCTTCGTTGGTAAGGCCTTAGGGTCTACCAGAGCGCCAATCCCCTAGGCCGACAAGGTTTCCCAACGCGTCATGGCGTCCAGCAACTCGTCATCCATCTTGGCGTTTTTGGCCGTTAGCTCAGCCGCGCGTTTCGGGTTGCTGCTGTACAAGCTGCCGTCAAACAGCTCTTGCGCGATGGCCTTTTGCTGCGACTCGAGCGTGGCGATTACGGCGGGCAGGCCGTCAAGCTCTTTTTGTTCTTTGTAGCTTAGCTTCTTTTTTAATAGCTGCTCGCGCCCGTTTTCATTGGGCTTAAGGTCATTTTTACCAGTAATTTTGGCCTTGGAGGGGGCTGTGCTGGTGTTTTTGTTGCCCGCATTGATTTGCGCCGCCCTTTTGGATTGCGTGATCCAGTCGGTAACGCCGCCTTCGTATTCGCGCCAAAAGCCCGGGTTATCGGGCGTGCCTTCATAGGCGATGGTGCTGGTGACCACGTTGTCTAAAAAGCGGCGGTCATGGCTGACCAAAAACACCGTGCCTGAGTAGTTTTGCAGCAGGTCTTCTAATAGCTCCAGCGTGTCGATGTCCAGGTCATTGGTGGGCTCATCAAGCACCAGCACGTTGGCAGGCCGCGCGAACAAGCGTGCCAGCAGCAAGCGGTTCCGCTCGCCGCCCGACAGCGTGCGCACCGGGGACCCCGCGCGCTGGGGCGAGAACAAAAAGTCAGTCAGGTAGCTCTTCACGTGCTTTTTCTGGCCATTGATCTCGACCCACTCGCTGCCGGGGCTGATGAAGTCTTCCAGCGTGGCGTCCAAGTCCAGGCTGTCGCGCATCTGGTCAAAGTAGGCCACTTGCAGGTTGGCGCCTTGGCGGATTTTTCCGGGCGGCATGGTCACGTCGGGCTGAATTTCACCCAAAATGAGCTTAAGCAGCGTGGTTTTGCCCGCGCCGTTCGGGCCGAGCAGGCCGATTTTGTCGCCGCGCAGCAGCGTGCCGCTAAATTTGTTGACGATGATTTTCTCAAGGCCGGGGTGGCCAAAGCTTTTTGACACATCGGTGAGCTCGGCGACGATCTTGCCGCTCTTCTCGCCGCTGGATACGTCCAAATTGACCCGGCCCACCGCGTCGCGGCGGCTGGCGCGGCCTTCACGCAGCACTTCAAGCCGCCCAATGCGGGCCACGCTGCGGGTGCGGCGTGCCTCGACGCCTGGGCGTATCCACACTTCTTCAGCTGCCAGCAACTTGTCGGCTTTGGCAAATATCACGGCCTCTTGCGCCATTTGCTCTTCTTTTTGCACCAGATACTGGGCGAAGTTGCCCGGGTAGGTCAGCAGCTTGCCCCGGTCGAGCTCCACGATGGCGGTGGCTACCTGGTCCAAAAACGCCCGGTCGTGCGTGATGGTGATGATGCTGCCATTAAAGTTAACCAATAGCTCTTCAAGCCAGGCAATCGAGTCCAGGTCAAGGTGGTTGGTCGGCTCATCCAGCAACAGCACATCCGGTTTTGCAACCAGAGCCTGCGCCAGTGCGACGCGCTTTTTGGTACCGCCTGACAGCGATCCAACAATGGCGTCTTTGTCTAAATGCAAGCGGTGCAGGGTTTCTTCAACCCGCTGTTCCCATGTCCAGCCATCAAGCGCTTCAATCTCGGACTGCAGTGCGTCCAGGTCGGTGTGCTCGTCTGCTGCAAGATACATTTCTACTACGTGCCTCGTTCTTGCGAGGCCGGCGCTGGCAGCTACAAAAACAGTAGCGTGCGGGTCAAGGCTCGGCTCCTGAGGAACGTAGGCAATACGCAGGTTTTGCTGCAGCTGCAGTGTGCCGTCGTCAGGTTTTTCCAGGCCCGCCAGAATTTTTAGCAAAGATGACTTGCCTGTGCCGTTGCGACCAATCAGGCCAATGCGTTGG
>JANOWB010000035.1:0-5678 GCA_031417695.1 Polaromonas sp. | reverse complement strand
GTACTACCGGTTAGCGCTTAAAACTGACCCCAAGCACAAAGGTGCCCACGAGTACATTGGCGAGGCGTATTTGATGGACAGGCAGCCAGCCAAAGCCGAAGAGCACTTGGCTTCGCTTAAAGCCATTTGCGGCAACACCACGTGTGAAGAGTATCAAGACTTGGCTAAATCTATCGCGGCCTACAAAGCAAAAAAATAATTCGCAGGCAAGTTAAACCACCGTTAACTTAGCCACGCTCAACGCCAGCCACTTCACGCCATGCCGCGTAAAGTTGATTTGCGCCCGAGCGTCATCGCCAGTGCCTTCCAGCATCTGCACTCGGCCTTCGCCAAACTTGGCGTGAAACACATTCATGCCGGTTTTGATGCCATGCGCAGGCGCTTCGCGCTGGTTGGGCACTTCGGGGTTAGCAAACCGCTCTGCAGGGCCTTTTTGAGAAGAAAATACGCTGCTAGCCCAATCTTTACGGGCGCCAGCAGCTCCTGAAACAGTAGCATCCCCCCACGGCGCTCGGCCCATGCCCAAGCCGCTGGAAAAGCCTTGGTTTTTGGGCGTGATCCACTTCAACGCCGCCTCGGGCAACTCGTTATAAAAACGGCTTTTCACGTTGTAACGCGTTTGGCCGTGCAGCATGCGGGTTTGGGAATGGCTCAGGTACAGGCGTTTGCGCGCACGGGTGATGGCCACGTACATCAGGCGGCGTTCTTCTTCGATGCCGCCTGCATCCAGCAGCGAGTTTTCATGCGGAAAAATGCCGTCTTCCAGTCCTGTGATGAAGACGCAGTCAAACTCTAAGCCTTTGGAAGAATGCACTGTCATCAGCTGGACGGCGTCTTGCCCCGCCTTGGCCTGGTTGTCGCCAGATTCAAGTGCGGCGTGGGTCAGAAAGGCGACGAGTGGGCTAAGGGTTTCACCAGTTTCAAAGTCGGGGAGCAATTCGGGGAGGCCCTCACCCCTGCCCTCTCCCGCAAGCGGGAGAGGGAGTTCGGAGTTGCCCCCTCTCCCTCTTGCGGTAGAGGGCTGGGTTGAGGGCATCCCCATCCCCATATCCATCACCAACCCTTGACTGGCCGGCGACTGCGTCAAGCCCGCACCCAACTCATCCACAGGCAGCGCCACCGCATCCCGCCCAAACCCCTCTTGCCCGACAAATGACTCTGCAGCGTTAACAAGTTCAGCCAAATTCTCCAGCCGATCTTGCCCCTCCCGATCCAGCTTGTAGTGCTCTTCCAGGCCGCTGTGCTGCAGCACCAGCTCAATGATTTCGCGCAGCGTGCTGCCCGTAGTTTGCTCACGCATCACGTCAATTTTGGCGACAAACGCGCCAATGTTTGCGCCCGCTTTACCCGCCACAGCGCTAACTGCATCGTGCAACGAGCAGCCTGACGTTTTGGCAATGTCTTGCAGTAGCTCCAGGCTGCGCGCGCCAATGCCGCGCGGCGGGAAGTTAACCACCCGCATAAAACTGGTGTCGTCATTCGGGTTCTCTAGCAGGCGCAAATAAGCGAGTGCGTGTTTGATTTCAGCACGTTCAAAAAACCGCAGGCCGCCGTACACACGGTACGGCAAACCGGCGTTGAAAAGCGCCGTTTCCATTACCCGGCTTTGGGCGTTGCTGCGGTACAGCAGCGCAATTTCTTTTCGCTCAGTACCGTCGCGCACGAGTTGCTTAACCTCATCTACAAACCACTGCGCTTCAGCAAAATCACTCGGGGATTCATGCACGCGTACTGGCTCGCCCGGCCCGGCCTCGGTGCGCAGGTTCTTGCCCAAGCGCTTGGTGTTGTGGCTGATCAGCTCGTTGGCTGAATCCAGAATATTGCCAAAGCTGCGGTAGTTGCGCTCTAGTTTTATTTGGTGCGTTACTGCAAACTCCCGCACAAAATCGGCCATGTTGCCGACACGCGCGCCCCTGAAGGCGTAAATACTTTGGTCGTCGTCGCCCACCGCAATGACTGAGCCGCCTTGCATGGTCGGCAACTCACCTTCGGCGCCCTGCCCGGCCAGCATTTTGATCCACGCGTATTGCAGCTTGTTGGTGTCTTGAAACTCGTCTATCAGTATGTGCCGAAAGCGCCGCTGGTAGTGCTCACGTATCGGCGCGTTGTCGCGCAAAAGCTCGTAGCTGCGCAGCATCAGCTCGCCAAAGTCAACCACACCTTCGCGCTGGCATTGCTCTTCATACAGCGCATAAATTTCAATCTTCTTGCGCATTTCTTCATCGCGCGCGGGCACATCTTTGGGTCGCTGCCCGTCTTCTTTGCAGCCGGCAATGAAGTACATCAATTGCTTGGGCGGGAAACGTTCATCGTCAATGTTGAACTGCTTGCACAGCCGCTTGATGCTCGACAGCTGGTCTTGGGTGTCCAAAATTTGAAACGTCGACGGCAGATTGGCCAGCTTGTAATGCGCCCGCAAAAACCGGTTGCACAAGCCGTGAAAGGTACCAATCCACATGCCGCGCACATTGACAGGCAGCATGCTGGTCAGGCGAAGCATCATCTCTTTGGCGGCCTTGTTGGTGAAGGTCACCGCCAAAATTCCGCCGGGCGAGACCTGCCCGGTTTGCAGCAACCACGCAATGCGCGTCGTCAGCACGCGGGTTTTGCCGGAGCCCGCGCCAGCCAGTATCAGCGCGTGAGTGGCCGGCAAGGTAACGGCGGCGAGTTGCTCAGGATTGAGGTTATGAAGAAGCGCCGAATCAGGCGGGGAGGTGGGCGCGGAATCAAAAAGCATGCAGCATTGTAGAAAGAAGCCTGAGAATCATTAAAAAAGGCCATTTTTGATACAATTTAGGTATAAAAAAGATGTTCTAGGCAATAAATACGGGCGTAAGCAGCTATTAAATATATAGCTAAAAATGGCCTCTGAAGTTTCTATTTAGTATGCGCAGAGTGGCGACTGCGATCCGCTGACATTTGCGAAGATGGTTGCGAAAGTGGTTGTGAAACTGACTTGAGAAAGCGCCTAAAATCGGACACCGGGCCCAAGCGACATGCGCCCGGTTTTTTACGTCCGCACTTTAAGCAGATGCAAAAACCGGGCATTTCCCAAGCGCCTTCTGTTGAGCAATTCAAGTAACAGTTTTAAGGGCTTGGGAATCATGGAAATTTTTGACTACGACAACATCCTGCTGCTGCCGCGCAAGTGCCGTGTAGACAGCCGGTCTGAGTGCGACGCCGGGGTAGAACTGGGTGGGCGTACCTTCCGCATACCCGTGGTGCCCGCCAACATGAAGACGGTCATTAATGAAGACATCTGCGTGTGGATGGCGAAAAATGGCTATTTTTACGTGATGCACCGCTTTGATCTGGACAACATTCAGTTCGTCAAAGCCATGAAGGCGCAAGGCGTTTACGCGTCAATATCACTGGGTGTCAAAAAGCCTGACTACGATGCAGTCGACGAAATGGTGGCGCTGGGCTTGGTGCCCGAGTACATCACTATCGACATTGCCCACGGCCACGCCGACAGCGTGCAAAAAATGATTGGCTACATCAAGCAAAAGCTGCCCACTGCCTTCGTGATTGCAGGCAACGTGGCCACGCCAGAGGCCGTGATTGACCTAGAAAACTGGGGCGCTGACGCAACCAAAGTGGGCATAGGCCCAGGCAAGGTTTGCATCACCAAAATGAAGACGGGCTTTGGCACAGGCGGCTGGCAGCTGTCGGCGCTGAAATGGTGCGCGCGGGTAGCTACCAAGCCCATCATTGCCGACGGCGGCATACGCGAGCATGGCGACATTGCCAAGTCGATTCGCTTTGGCGCAACGATGGTGATGATTGGCTCCATGCTGGCAGGCCTTGAAGAAAGCCCCGGCAAAACCGTTGAGGTCGATGGACAACTGTTCAAAGAGTATTACGGCAGCGCATCAGACTTCAACAAGGGTGAGTACAAACACGTTGAGGGCAAGCGCATATTGGAGCCCGTCAAAGGGACGTTGAAAGACACGCTTAAGGAAATGGAAGAAGACATTCAGAGCGCCATCAGCTATGCGGGCGGCAAAAAGCTGATGGACATCAGGAAGGTGAACTACGTGACGCTGGGTGGAGATAACGCTGGCGAGCACTTGTTGATGTAAGGCTGCGCAAAGACATGACCAGCACGGTCAGTCGGCCACCATGGAAGGCGCGGCAACTTCACCGAAAGCGGGCTCCATCCAGCGCGTGGGTGCTGTTAACTCTGTACCTGCCCGCGCCTGTTTTGACTGCACTGCAGGCAAATTGGCTTGCAGGGCCACAGGCGCCGCAGGGCAGACAGCAGTTTGTATGTAGCTTAGTGCGGCGGCTGTTCGAAGCTCTGTAGGGTCACCCAGCGCTTTGCTTAAATCGTCACTAACGTTGCAGGTAGCAGGTAACCCCTTGGTATAGCGCCCAAAGTCAACCGCGTTAAAAGTTTCAAAATTTACCGCGTTGTACACGGTGCTGCACGCGCCTCTGGGTTGAAACCCAAAAGGCTTGCCGAAAGTAGCTGCGCCAATGGTGATGACTTTTTTAAACGGCGTCAGGGAGTTAATCACCAGCTCGCTGGCAGACGCCGTGTTTGGTGAAGTAATGAAAAATACTCGCGCCAAACCTTCTAGCGGCGCGGCCGGCAGTGAAGCTGCGTTGGAAGTGAACGCGAAGTCAAAGTTTTTGGCTGTGTTTTGGGCGTTAAAACGTATCTTTGCAAAGGCCTTACCGTCAAGGCTTGCACCGCCAATCAAGCTGGCCAGCGCGCGCGCAACCAATACGCTGCCACCAGCGTTGTAGCGCAAATCAACAATTAACTCCGTTACTCCATCAGTGCGAAAGCGATTGAATGCGGTGCCCAACGCTGTAAGGCTTGCTGCTGTGAATTCTTCGTACGCAAGGTAGCCGACCTTGGCCCCGTTTGCTGCGGTGAAGATTGTGTAGCCGACGTTTGGCGCCACTACAAAATTACTTGACACCATTGTCATTAACCGCTGCGCGCCGGACGCGTCGAGCAGAGTAAAAGTGCGCGTTATGCCGCTGGAACTGACGCTGTGCAGCTCGCCTTTTGCAATCCTGGCTGGGGTTAAACCGTCGATAGACAAAACAGTGTCACCACGCTTTAACCCAGCTGCGGCAGCAGGGCCAGCAGGCTCAACCGAACGCACCCGCAGCGTGGTTTGAGTTGCATCGGTAAACGCCGTTGCGTAGCCATAACCGGTTCGTGTGCCTTGGCTGACAAACTGCGATGCCTGGGCCGCGTCTTGTGTAAAGCTGTAGCGGTCAGTAGGGGCGAATAACAGCGAATTGAAATACTCGTCTTGGGTTGTGGCGGCTGCGTTAGGCACTGCAAGATTTGCATTCCAAAAATACTGGTCTGCCATGTAGGCGTTGAGCCAGCTGCGTTGGTCAGCGATGGAACAACTGCCAGGCTCGCTTGGGTAGCCCGAGGCGGTAGAAAGGGAAGCTTGTGTTGCAGGGCCTGCGCTGCTGAGGGCAGCGCCCCCGCCTCCACCTCCACCGCCGCCGCATGCGGCGATTAGAGCGGAGCAAAGCAGAAGAGCGCTCAACAATAAATTTTTCATTTCAAGCCTTTTTTAACAAGGTTAGTGCATGTTGATGAAGAACATGTGTCGGTTGTATCAATGCGTCAAGCACACTGAAGTGATTCAACCCTGGTAGTGCCTCGCTTACCGGCACGGTTTTTTTGCCCCAGGCATCTTGAA
>JANOWB010000034.1:0-23448 GCA_031417695.1 Polaromonas sp. | reverse complement strand
ATTATTGAACCAGGACATTGACATCTTTACACCTGAGGTCGCGTCATATCGACTCGCGAAGCACTTTCAGCGGAAGAGCAAGGATAAATCAGTACACAGTCCGATCGCTTTTTCTTGGCTTATCTTTGAGAGTCACTTTCTGGAACACGGCCCAACCACGAAGAGTTTGCCTCTTGTGATTTTGCAAGGGGCCAACGCGAAACAATATCCGTGGTTTGACGAATTGCTGGCTAATCTACAGACCGCCTGGGCCAAGTTCAATGGACATCCGATTTTTTATCAGACGGGCACTTCTCCCGCCAATCTTCAGGCGAGGTCAGCTGGTGAGTCCGAAAATACGAAACCTAACGACAGGATAACGAAGCAAGAGCTGTGGGAATTTCGATACCGTAACAGTCCTTATCTTCGCTCACTCGACAACCGCGAAGTCTTGCGCAGAGGAAAGGTGGCGGTCGACGCACTTACACCACGTTTCTTGAAGGGGGGGTCACCAACTTCGCCTGAGCAGTGGGAAGAACTCATGATCCCGTGGAGTGACTTTTTGTGTGAAGCTCGGCACCGTGGCCTCGATCTGCGCCACCTGCGCGATGCTCAACCCCTCGCTTAAACGTAATTAAGGGAACGATCGGCGGGAACGATAGAGGTCTGAGGTAACCCGAGTTGCACCGACCTCAAATCACATAAGGCAACCGAATCCCAGCCCACTCAGGCGGAAAGTCTTTTGTATTGCGCGTGACCAGTTGCCAGCAGTTGACTCTGGCGCTGGTTCAAATCATGGCGTCTGGCAGCTTTAGGCGATGCGTGCGGCGCAGGTTCAGACTTTCTTGTAAAACGGCTTCGCTCAGCTCAATGCATTTAAAGTTGGCATCGATGGCTTGGCGCGTAGCTTCTTCCAGGCCGGGCGGGCTTTGACTTGCGCTTCCACCCAAGTAATCGGGCTGATGTAGGCCTGCGTGTATTGAGCTAGTTCGGCTGCGGCTTGGGGTATGCCGTTCAGGTAGTCGATGACGATGTTGGAGTCGAAAAGGGCAATCATCATTTTCAATCTGGCCATTCATCACGCATGGCGCGCTGCAATGCCAGCCCGTCGCGCGCGGGCGGTACCCCTTTACCAATAGCATTGCCTCGCGCCCAAAGGCCGAAACCAGTGCCTGTCGGCGTGGCTGCTCGCTCCAGCATTTGATTGACGGCGCGGCGCACTGCCTCAGCCCGGCTGACCTTTGCAGCTTTGGCCCAAGCGTCCAGACGGCGGGCTTGACTGTCTTCAAGATTGGTGACGATTCGCATGATTAATGATGATGCTAAATGATGAAACTTTACTGTAGTCAGTTTGCGGTTGCATGTCCTCAAAGCATATTGGCCACTGTCGGCTCGTATCGATGGCGGCTAGACGGCGCCAGAAGATGGCTACGTCTGGCCTGTCCGGGCATCGATGGGGCAAAAGCTGTTGTCTGTGCCGCGTTTTGACCAAGCGGTGATTGGCATCAACGGCGGCATGGCGCGCATGCGTACTGTGCACCCGCTGGACTTTGCCCGCATCAAGCGGGAGCTGCCCGAAGACCTGCGGCGCGACCCGCTTAAAAAAACAAGGACACGGCGCAGGCGAAGCTGATTGAACAGTTAATGCGGGAATCGTTGCCGCGCGTCGCTTGGCTGTCCGGGTAACCCCAGAGGTTTAGCGCGACTCAGACTGCGGTAGAAACGTGGGATTACCTCGACATCATTTAGCCCAGCCCAAAGGGGGCGTTGCAGGCGAGGTGCAGCGACCAGATGCCATCAAGGCGCTTGAAAGTTACTGGACGCACAATGCGGGTACTTGACCCATGAAGCACGTAGCCACACTCATCTACACCGAAAGCCTGATCCGCGAAGCAGTTTTCGGCTTCTGGCGCCGCTCTGTCGGCGTGGGTTTTTATGTGGCGGTGATCTGGGTGGCAGCCTTTCTTGGCTGGCTGGTGTGGCGGGGCAACTCATCTTGGGTAGTGGGCGTGTTGGCAACGGTGCTTTTGTTCGGGGTTTTGTTCGCTGCAACGCTTTACGTTGTGCACTACCGCAACGCTATTTCCAAATTGCGCAACATGCCTTCAAAACAAGCCAACTTCGTCGCAGACGAAGCTGGCTTTTCAGTCGAATCAGAGTTGGGCAGCACCACCATGCCATGGTCTTCAGTCATTGAGCTGTGGCGGTTTCAGACCTGCTGGCTTTTGCTATTTTCAAAAGCGCAGTTCATTACCCTGCCGTTGGCCTGCCTTTCAGATGACATGCGGCAGTTCATTGCTAATCGCGTTGAGGCCAGCAAGTCTGCCAATACCCAAAACGCCAAAAAACGCTAAAACCATGAGCAGCCCAACCGTCCGCCAAGCCACTGTTGCCGACTTTAATGAGTTGACAGCGAACTATGGGTGAACAGTGGGTGAGCAATGGGTTTCAAACTCCAATTAATTTCCATTTCCGCCTGACCATGAAGTCACGTCAAAGCACCCGCTGCAACTGACACTGGAGGAGGGCGACTTGTGGCCTGTCCGGGTGTCGATGGGGCAAAAGCTGTTGTCTGTGCCACGCTTTGACCAGGTGGTGATCGGCATCAACGGCGGCATGGCGCTTATGCGTACCGTGCACCCGCTAGACTTTGCCCGCATCAAGCGGTAGCTGCCTGAAGACCTGCGGTGCAACCCGCTGAAAAAATCCAAGGACCTGGCGCAGGCGGAGCTGATTGAACATTTGGTACGGGAATGCTTGCCGCACTTGAACGGGCTAGCTGCGCAACGTTAATCGCTATTTATTTAGGAGCTGGTCGCGCCCGTATTTATTGGGACAAAGGCATTCTTCATGTGCAAAAAGCATCAAAAAACGGATTTGTGAGTCTTTTTTTGGTTTTCCAAGTGTTCAGATCGCGCAGGCAGTAAAAATTACATGCATACAGTCCAGAATTTACGCTTTAAGACCTGCCGGGTTTGCCGCTATTTTTGATAGAGCAAACTGTTCAGGTCCGGCTTGCGTAAATAGCGGTTTTGTCGGAAAAAACCACCAAGTCATACCGCAGGCTTTGCGGCCTACATCACGTCAGACGTCACAAGCACCTCGTCAAAACCGCACATCGCAGTTGGAGCGATGCTTCCGGCATGCGCCGTGTCGAGGACGGAACAAGCACGTCGACTCCAACCCTTACCCCTGTGTTCAAGGTAGCCGTACTGGTAAGAAAGGTATATGCTGATTCTTCCGGTTTTGCCGGTCACCCATCACCTGAACAGGAGAGCATCCATGTCTGAGCCCACCACCCAAGCCGATCGCGAATTGGTTGTCATGCTGACTCGCGGAACCGATCACGAACTATCGTCAGTGGCATTCACAATTGCATGCGGCGGAATTACATCGGGAATGAAGGTCTACGCGTTCTTGGTCAGCTCGGCCGTCGACTTGGCGCGACGCAAGGCTGTTGACGTCACGCACGTCCCGCCATTGGACCCGCTGAAGAAGCTGATGGAAGACTTCTTAGCGCGGGGAGGCACCATCTGGGCATGCCCCCCTTGCGTCAAGGCTCGTGGCTACACCCAAGAAGACCTCATCGACGGCGTAACCATCCAGGGCGCCAGCGCAATGCACGAGCGGCTTAAGACGGGTGCAGCGAGCCTCAGCTTCTAAAGCACCGCGGTTTCGCCTAACCCTTCATGTCAAACGTTGAGGCCTCACAAACCAGGGTAACGACCCCACCGCGAAATCCTCCAACGCTGAACTTCGAACTGGGAGCAACGTACACACGGGATCAGATTCATGCTGCAGTTGGGGGCAGCAAACGATCAGCGATTCCAACCCTCAACGGCGCGGTCGTCGCGGTGTGCATAAGAACGGATCTAAATGCAAAAGCACCACGGGAGTTTCTGTGCGGTGTTGGCCCGGTCAGGGTCAAAGCCGCAAACTTGCTTGCTTCAACCACAGGCAGGGTACCGGTCTTCATAAAGACGAACGTCAATCACTGGGATTACAAAGGGCTGTTTCGCGTAGCTGCTTCACATCGCTCGGGGCCGAGGTTTGATGCAATGGTTGCCGGGTCAGGTCGGCCGCTCAGCAGCGTCAGTGTTGCCATCGAACTGACGAAATAAGTGGGCGGTCAGCTCGTTTTAGATCACAGAATACAACCAGTTTCATGCATCTGTGATGAACTTGCTGCGCGGCTTTGGCGTCAGGCCGCACACTGCCACTATGCCCACACTCAAACACCTTTCGATGTTGCTGACGCTGCTCCTCGCGTCGCTGGCCGCGTCGGCCGAACCGATGCCACCTGTTGCCAGGGCTGAGGTTGCCAGTGCGCTTGCACGGCTAGAGGCCTCAGGCTGCAAATTCAACCGAAATGGGAAGTGGTACACCGGCGCGCAGGCGCGAGAACACCTGCAAAAAAAGCTTGACTATGCCGAGAAGAAGGCGTCTCTTAAAACCGCTGAGGAGTTCATCGCCGTTGCTGCAAGCAAGAGCAGCACATCGGGTGAGCCGTATCGGGTCAAGTGCGCCGATAAACCGCCGGTTCTCAGCTCGGTGTGGTTGCTGCAGCAGGTACAGGCAGCACGTATCGCAAAGTAAGGCTGGTTGTCACAACCCATTGAATTTCACGAAACATGAGCAACATCACTGTCCGCAAAGCGATTGCCGCTGACCTTGAAGCGCTGACGCTGCTGTTCGATCAGTACCGAGTTTTTCAAGGGAAACAAAGCGATCTGCCGGGCGCCCGGTTGTTTCTGCAGCAGCGTTTCGAGCGTTTGGAGTCCGTCGTCTTCGTGGCGCATGAGGGTTTTGCGCCGCTGGGGTTTGCGCAGTTGTATCCGAGCTTTTCGTCTACATCGCTGGCAAGAGTTTTCGTTCTTAACGACTTGTTTGTTCGCGAAGAAGGGCGGCGCAAAGGCGTGGCGTCAAAGTTATTGGATGCGCTTGAAGCGTATGCATGGTCTGAAGGGGCTGCGCGGGTCACGCTTAATGTTGCAATTGACAACGCGGCAGGCCAAGCGCTTTATGAGGCGCAAGGCTGGCGCCGGGACGCGGAATTTTTTATGTACCACCGCTTTCCTGCGGCGTAGCTACACGAGTGGTCTTGGCGCCTTTTTGCCAGTCAGCGTTTAACATCGATTGATGAGCGATAAAACCCACCCAGCACTAGCCGACATTTCGACCCAGCAAATTCACCACCCGTACGTACCACCTGCGGGCTTTGCATCCATACCGCCCGCCATTTACCGAGCATCAACAGTTATCTTCCCCAACGTTGCCGCGCTGCGCCAGCGCGACTGGCAACACAAAACTGGCTACACCTACGGCCTGCATGGCACGCCGACTACCTTCTTGCTGGAAGAGCGCATTGCCACGCTTGAAGGTGGCCAATATTGCACGCTGGTGCCCAGTGGGTTGGCGGCGGTGGTGCTGGTCGGTATGGCGCTTTTGAAGTCGGGCGACGAGCTGCTCATACCCGACAACGCCTACGGCCCTAACAAGGCTTTTGCCGATGGCGAGTTGGCTGCGTGGGGCATCACGCACCGGTTTTACGACCCCATGAACCCGGCCGATTTAGCAGCCAAGCTCAGCGCCAAAACCCGGCTGGTGTGGATGGAAGCGCCGGGCAGCATCACGCTGGAGTTTCCTGATTTGCCTGCGCTGGTCGCCGTGTGCAAAGCGCATGCCGACTGCCACCCCAGCGGCATCGTTACCGCGCTAGACAACACCTGGGGCGCGGGCATTGCTTTTAATGCGTTTGAATTGGGCGCAGACATTTCAGCCCACGCACTGACCAAATACCCCAGCGGCGGGGCAGATGTGTTGATGGGCTCAGTCGTTACGCGTAACACGGCGCTGCACCAACTCGTTCACATGTGCCACATGCGCACGGGTTACGGTGTGGCGGGCAATGATGCTGAGCTGATTTTGCGGGGCTTGAATTCGATTGCACTGCGCTACGCGGCGCAAGACATTGCCACGCGCGAGCTGGCCGCGTGGATGCAAACGCAGCCGCAGATTGAAAAAGTGTTTCACCCCGCGCTGCCGGGCTCACCGGGGCATGAGGCGTGGGCGCGTGACTGCACAGCGGCGGCGTGTTTGTTCAGCGTGGCGTTTAAGTGTGAAATCAGCCAAGCGAAAGTTGACCAGTTTTGCGACAGCCTGAAGCTCTTCAAGCTCGGCTACAGCTGGGCCGGGCCAATGAGCTTGGTGGTGCCGTACGACATTGCTGCCGTGCGCACGTTGGGGTGGGCGCACAAGGGTGGGTTTGTGCGGTTTTCAGTTGGGCTCGAGGCAGTTGAAGATTTGCGCGCTGACCTCGCGCAGGCCTTAAAACAGCTCTAAATACAAGTAAAAACAGCTTCTAGCCCAATTAATACGGACGCAAGCAGCTACTGAATACATAGCAAATTCAAGCCGCAGTGCTTGCCATCAGCTTGGGTATGTTGCCGGCCGCTGCCTTGGCGTAAGTCTTGAACTTTTCCAGAATCGCCATTTTTTCAACATCGCTTGGGTCAACCGACGCGATCACTTTGCCAAAGCCGTCTAGCCGCGAATTGTGAATCCAATTGCGCAGTTGCTTGTCCTGGCCCCAGGCAAACTGGTTCATCATGCTGGCCAGGGTGGTGGGTAGGTAGCTGGCCAGGTCGTCTGGCAAAGGCACGGGCGCACACAGCTTGTTTTTGACGGCTTCGTCGTCGTAGTGCGCTTCAACAAACGCCACCAGCGCTGCGCTAAAGGCGGGTTGCGGTATGCGCACCATCTGCAGCGTGACGCGGTTGCCAGCAAACGTGGGCACAGAAGGGCGCTTTTCAACGGCGGAAGCGGTGCAGTCAATGCACACCGTGTCTTCAGGCAATGGCACGCTGCCCTGGGCCAATACCAGCGCGTTACGCTGAACCGCTTGCACATGCCCCAGCCGAATCACGTTTTTAATCTGCCGCAGTACGTCAATCTCACCCTTGCACATGGTGGCGTAGTGAAACATGCTGGGTTTATGCTCGGGGAAGATGCGCAGCATGGCCTCGCAGGCTTCAAGCCGTTCGAACAAATCATCGAGCGACGTCGCTTTGGCAAACGCCTCCATCTGTTCTGCCTGGCTGCCAATGGCCTGGTTGAAAAACTCAGCGCCGGGCTGGGTGGTTAACCGATTGACGAGGTAAGAGTCTCGCGGCATCACCCAGCTGATGCTGTCTGGTGCGGCGCCTGAATTGATGAGCCACACGCCCACGTCCATCGCGGTTTTGCCGGCCCCCAAAATCGCAAAATGCTTCGGCTTTTTTTGTTTGCTCTGCCAGATTTGCGCTAGGCCAGTAGGCGTGACCAGCCACGCATCGCTTGCTACCTTGTATTTGGGTGTGTGCGTAGCGGGCACGGTAGTGCCGTAGTAGGTGGCGTCTACGGTTTTTTTGCGCACGGTGACTTGGGTTTCTTGCCCCGACAAGATCGATACAAATTTGCCTCCATTTTCAAAGCTACCAACATAGTCACACATCGGGTGGTAGCTGACGCGGCCACTGGGCAGCAACGTTTGGTGCATCACTTTGTCGAAATAGCTGGTGACTTCAGCACCCGAGGCAAGCTCGTAACAACCTTCGTTTGAACCAAACGTGTCTTTGCGGTTGGTGCCCAGCGGCATCGAGTTCACGCCATAAAAAGCCGATGGCTGGTGCAGCGCCACAAATGGGTACGCGTCATTCCAGTGGCCGCCCGGTTTGCCGTGCCGGTCAATGATGGTGATGTGCGCACTGGTTTCAGCCAGCAGCGTGTCGGCAAAAGCCAAGCCCACAGCGCCTGCGCCAATGATGAGGTAGTCGGTTTCGATGTGGGTCATAGCGTTTTTGACTCTGGTTGTGAGTTTTTTAATGCTCTAGATCAATGAATTCGGGCGCGAGCAGCTCTTGATTTAATAGCGTTTAATTGGCACGTTGTAGCGATTTTTGAGGGTAACTTGCCACGCGAGTCCTGATTATTAGCGAGTTGACGCCAAAAAATCAACCAGCGCCCGTACCGTAGCGGACAGGTGCCTGTTCTGCGGGTACAGCAAGTAAAACGGCCGCGTGCAACCAGCAAAGGGTTTGAGCACTTCCACCAGCTGCTTGCCGTAGCTGCCTGCAATCCAGCTGTAGGTTTGCACCAGGCCCATGCCGCTGGCCGCCAGCACTGCGCAGCCCAGCGGGTCATCAAGCACGCGCACATGGCTGGTGGGCATCAAGTCAATCGGCGTGCTGCCGTCCATAAAAATCCACGGCAGCAGCTTGCCTGTGCTGGGCAGCACAAATGGCAGCAGCGTGTGCGTGCGGCGGTTTTTCAAGTCGTCTAGCGACTGCGGCGTGCCTTGCTTTTTTAAGTAAGCGGGCGATGCGTAAACACCCATTCGCGCGTCTTCAAGTTTGCGGGCAATCAGGCGGGAATCTGGCGGGGTGCCCAGGCGAATCGCCACGTCGTAGCCTTCCTCAACAAAATCAATGTTGCGGTTCGAAATGTTGATGTCCAGCTCAATTAGCGGGTGGCGGCTTTTAAAGTTAGCCAGGCGGGGCAGCAGCCTGTAGTGCGCGTAGGTGGTGGGCGCGCTGATGCGCAGCAGGCCGCGCGGCTCGCCGTGCTGGCCGGTGATGTTTTTTTCAGCATCGTCAATTTGCGCAATGGCGCTGCGGCACTGCTCAAAGTAAGTGCGCCCGTCGTCTGTTAGTTGCATGCTGCGCGTGGTACGCCTGAAAAGTTTCACACCCAGCCGGTCTTCAAGCCGCCCCACGCCGCGGCTAACGGCAGCAGGCGTCAAGCCCATGGCCTGCGCTGCGCTTGAAAAGCTGCCCAGCTCAGCAGACTTGCAAAAAAGTGCGATGGTGGTGAGCTGTGTGGCGTTGCTTTGCATGGTGTTTGTGTTGCATTCTATTAGTTACATAACGTACTGAGTAATGTAATTTATTAGCTATTTACTTCAGCAATAGCAGGAATAAAGTTAACCCATTGGCGCTTTTGCCTTGACCGTAAAAAGGAATTTTTTATGCAACCCGTTTTAATGATCATCACCAGCCACGCCCAATTGGGCGACACCGGCAAACCCACCGGCCTGTGGGCTGAAGAGCTGACCACGCCGTATTACGCGCTGATTGACGCGGGTTTTGATGTCGTCATGGCCTCGCCACTCGGCGGCAAACCGCCGTTTGCGGCTGAGTCGGTTAAAGCCGTGGCTGACGACAACGAAGGCACAGTCAAGCGTTTTTTAAACGACGCGGTAGCAATGGCCAAATTCAACGCCACGCACAAGACATCGGCAGTTAAAGCAGAAGCCTTTAGCGCCGTATTTTTGCCCGGTGGCCATGGCACGATGTGGGACACCGCGAACGACGACGCCACAGCCCGGTTGGTGTCCGACACCTTTAACGCAGGCAAGCCGACAGCAGCGGTATGCCACGGCCCAGCGGGCTTGGTCAAAGCGCTGCGCGCTGACGGCAAAAGTATTTTGTTTGGCAAAAAAGTCAACGGCTTTACCAATGAAGAAGAGACCGCCGCAGGGCTGATGGACGTGGTGCCTTTTCATCTGGAAACCCGCATGAAAGAGCTCGGCGGCACGTTTGAAAGCGGCCCGATGTGGCAGCCGTATGCGGTGCGTGACGGCAACTTGATTACCGGGCAAAACCCGCAATCAAGTGCGCTGGTGGCCAGCCATGTGGTGGCAGCTTTGCAGGGCAAGTAAGTTAATCAAAACATCACCTAAAACTGAAAGAAAAATTTTATGAAAACCGTATTTACACCGCTGGCTAGATCACTGGCATTTGCCGCTTTGGCACTTACCGGTGCGGCTGCCAATGCCCAAGCCTTCGAACTTACCAGCGCCGACATCTCGCCCGCCCAGCCGATTGCCATGAAGCACGTCTTCAACGGTTTTGGCTGCACCGGTGAAAACATCTCGCCCGCCTTGAGCTGGAAGAATGCACCCGCTGGCACCAAGAGCTTTTCTGTGATGGTGCACGACGCTGATGCGCCAACTGGCGGGGCCGGCTTTTGGCACTGGGTGTTGGTGAATTTGCCCGCCACCGCGACAGGCATTGCGCAAGGCGCTGGCTCAGCCAACGGGAAAGGCTTGCCCGAAGCGGCACGCCAAATCAATACCGACTTTGGCGCACCCGGCTGGGGCGGCCCCTGCCCACCACAAGGCCGCGCGCCGCACCGCTACACCTTCACGGTTTATGCGCTGGGCGTTGACAAGTTAGACCTGCCCGCAAACGCCACGGCGTCACTGACCGGCTTTATGGTCAATGGCAATGTGCTGGGCAAGGCGAGCATTGAGGCGCGCTACGGCCGTTGATGGGTTAAGGGCACCAACGCTTTTGCACGCGTGTACCCGATGGGTAGCTACAGCCCTGAAACTGCTTAAAAAAGCATGTTTTAGGGCTGTAGCCCAATTAATACGGGCGCGAGCAGCTCCTGTATTAATAGCTATTTCAAACCGAAAGCATTTGCATGGCCAGCGCCTGCATGGCTGCCACGCTGCGGTTGGCAGGCGCGATGGGTGTGGCAGTTGGGTACTGCGCAAAATTCCGCTTCATCGATTGCAAATACACCGGGTCGTAGTGATTGACGAGCAACTCGCGCACCACGCTGGCGACGTCGCCTCTACGTGAGCGGGTTTGCCAGTCTGCAACCACGTCTTTGCCGCGCGCTTGAGTTAGTGCGCCCAGGCGGTCGCAGAAAAACTCGATGTCCTTGACGAAAAAATCGTAGTCCTCCAGCAGCAGTGCAACCCGTTCGTCTTCACTCAAATCTAGCTGCAAGCACGGTGCGGCGCGCATGGCGGTGATCAAGCCTTCGGGTATGGCCACGTTGCCGACTTTTTTGCTTTCGCTTTCAATGTACACAGGCCGCGCTGGGTCAAAGCTTTTGAGGGCCGCCCAAATCAGGCTGTCATAGGCCTTTTGGGTGGGCTGCGGCAGGCCGGGTATTACGCCGAGTACGGATGAGCGGTGGTTGGCAAGTGCCTCCAAATCGAGCACCTGTGCGCCTTGCGCGGCCAGCGCCTGCAGCAGGCGAGTTTTGCCTGAACCTGTGGTGCCGCAAATCACGCGGTAGTCAAACTGCGCGGCCAACTGAGGTAAGTCAGCCACCAGAGCTGCTCTGAAAGCTTTGTAGCCGCCGTCGACCAGAGTCACGTTAAAACCAATCTGGTCGAGGATGAGCGCAAGGGAGCCACTGCGCTTGCCGCCGCGCCAGCAGTACACCAGCGGCTGCCAGTCACGTGGTTTGTTGATCACGTCACGCTCAAGATGGCGGGCGATGTTTTTGGCGACCAGTGCTGCGCCGCGCTTTTTGGCATCGAACGCGCTGATCTGTTTGTATTCAGTGCCGACCAGCTGGCGTTCGCTATCGCTCAGGCTGGGCCAGTTGATGGCGCCGGGCAAGTGGTCTTCAGCAAATTCACCTTCGCTGCGTGCATCAATCACATCTGTGAATTCGCTGAGCCGCGTCAGCACATCGGCCGCTGCTATTTTGATCAAACTCATTTGAGGAGTTTTTTCAATTCAGGCCACACATTGGCCAGCATTTTGGGCTGCGCCTGCTCGTTGGGGTGAATGCGGTCGGCTTGAAATTGCGCGGCTACATCGGGCACGTCGGCCACGCCTTTCAGGAAAAATGGCATCAGCAACACCTTGCGTTCAGCCGCTACCTTTGTGAACAGCTTGGTGAAGCTGGCCGCATAGGTACCGCCGTAATTTGGTGGCACCTGCATGCCTAGCAGCAGCACTTTGGCGCCGCTGTCTAACGCGGCTTTGACCATGTCGTTCAGATTTCTTTCGGTCATGTCCAGCGGCAGGCCGCGCAGCGCGTCGTTGCCGCCGAGTTCGATCACCACTACCGAAGGCTTGTGCCGCACCAAAAGCGGCGCCATGCGCGATTTGCCGCCCGACGTCGTGTCGCCGCTGATGCTGGCGTTGATAACTTTTGCATTGATTTTCTCTACAGCCAACTTCTTTTCAAGCAGCGGCACCCAGCCCGTGCCGCGTTTTAGGCCGTATTCAGCGCTGAGCGAATCGCCCACAATCAAAATCGTGTGCGGCGCTGCTGCCTGCGTTGGCGCGGCTAAAAGCAGGGTGACGATCAGCACCACTCCAGCGCTTAGCCCTTGCAGGGTGCGCGATGGGCACCACTTGTTAAAGTGAAGGATATTCAAAAAGCTGATTTTTAAGTTTGATAAGGGCAACATGTCTGATTTAGTAGATTCCGAGAGCAATACCAACAACGTTAATACCAACAACGTCTCTTCAATTGTTGCTGTTGACCATATTTTCAAGTCCGTCAGTGACTCCACTGGCACATTGACCATTTTGCGTGACATTGATTTCACGTTGGCCCCGCGTGAAACTGCCGCGATTGTCGGCGCATCGGGTTCAGGCAAAAGCACGCTGCTGTCGATCATTGCCGGGCTGGACACACCTACCAGCGGCACGGTGCGCTTGGCAGGCCAAGACATTTTTGCACTGAGCGAAGACGATCGCGCCGCGCTGCGCGCGCAAAAGGTCGGCTTTGTGTTTCAGAGTTTTCAATTGATGGGCAATTTGACGGCGCTTGAAAACGTCATGCTGCCGCTGGAGTTGTCAGGCACCAAAAACGCCAGATCAATGGCGCTTGAAATGCTCAAACGCGTCGGCCTGGGTGAGCGCTTGTCGCACTATCCCAAAGTGCTGTCAGGCGGCGAGCAGCAACGCGTAGCACTGGCCAGAGCTTTTGTGGTGCAACCGGCCGTGCTGCTGGCAGACGAGCCGACCGGCAGCCTGGACTTTGCCACTGGAGACACCGTTATGCAGCTCATGTTCGAGCTGAACCGCGAGCTGGGCACTACGCTGGTGCTGGTCACGCATGACAAAGCGATTGCTGCGCGATGCGAACGGCGCATCACTATCGAAGCGGGGCAAATAAGCTCCATCGATTAAAAAAGCGCATCGAGCGCAACCCAAGCTTGCGCAGTTCTGCTACTTAGTCTGTAACCAACCTACCATGAACACCCCCATACCAACTCCCTTGCCAGCAGCAATTGACAACCGCCAGTGGCTTCTGGAGCACTACCCTGATGGCGTGGTGGGGCCGGAGCATTACCGCGAACACACCGAGCGGCTGAACACCGCGCTTTCTGCAGGTGAAGTGCTGGTACAGGCGCGCTACATCAGCGTTGACCCATACATGCGCATTAACCACTCTCTGAAACCGACCTATAACGAATTGCCGCACCCACTACACACGGTGCAGGCAGCAGGCGCGGTTGGGCAGGTGCTGGCTTCAAGTCAGGCGCATCTTGTGCCTGGCGACTGGGTAGAGGGCATGCTTGGCTGGCAGACGCATGCACGCGTGCACCACAGCGTGCTGCGCAAACTGGACCCGGCCCTGGCACCCGTCAGCACGGCGCTGGGTGTGCTCGGCATGCCGGGGCGCACTGCCTGGTTTGGCCTGAGTGAATCAGGCCGGCCGCATGCAGGTGAAGTGGTGGTGGTGTCTGGCGCTGCCGGTGCCGTAGGCTCATTGGTGGGGCAATTTGCCAAGCGCCATGGCTGCACGGTGCTGGGTATTGCGGGTGGTGCGGCCAAGTGCGCGTGGCTAAAAGACTCGCTCGGGCTAGACCACGCCATCGACTACAAAGCCTATGCTGATACCGAAGCGCTTTCAAGCGCCATCAAATCGCGGGTGGGCGGCGTAGACGTGTACTTCGACAATGTCGGCGGCACCGTCACAGACGCAGTTATCCCGTTAATTAACCGGCGCGCGCGCATCGTCATTTGCGGCACCATCAGCCAATACTCGGGCGGCCTGGACCAGCCTGAACTCGGGCCGCGGTTTCTGCACCACATGCTTTACCAGCGCGCCACCATCCAGGGCATGCTGGCGCGCGACTATGCCCACCGCATGGATGAGATGCTGCACATCGTTAGCCCGTGGGTGAAGTCTGGCGAGATCGTGTTTGAAGAAACGGTGGTGGAAGGCTTTGAGAACTTGCCTGCCACTTTGAACCACCTCTTCACTGGCGACCATCGCGGCAAGTTGCTGGTGGAGGTGTGAGCTGATAAACAATTGAATCTGCATTGACGCAGCCAGCACCGCTTTTTGGGCCTTTTTAGGGCAAAAAAAGTGATCTTCCCCAATAAATACGGGTGCAAACAGCTATAAAAATAATAGCCCTCGTACCATGCAGCTGCGCAAACGATAATCGCGGCATGGCAACTTCCTCCAAAAATCTATTCGGCTTTCATGCTGTGGGCGTGCGGATAAAAACCGCACCCAAATCTGTATACGAAGTGTTCTACGACGTACAGCGCCGTGATGCGCGAATGCGTGCTTTCACTGACCGCGCGCGCGACAGCGGTATCAAGCTGGTCGAGTCTGACGGCTTGCGGTTGGCAAAAATGTGCGGCAGCCATGGCCACCAAGGCGTGGTGGCGCGGGTGGACGCGCTGGCGCAAGTCACGTCGCTCGACGAGTTGCTTGAAAACCTGGAAGCGTCCGGCATTAGAAATCCATTGCTCTTGGTGCTGGACGGCGTGACGGACCCGCACAACCTGGGTGCTTGTTTGCGCGTGGCTGACGGCGCGGGCGCGCATGCCGTCATTGCGCCCAAAGACCACGCGGCGGGCATCAGCGCCATTGTGTCGAAGGTGGCCAGCGGCGCGGCTGAAACCATGCCGTACTTTATGGTCACCAATTTGGCCCGCACGCTGGGTGAGTTGAAAGAGCGCAACATCTGGTGCATCGGCACGTCAGATGACGCCGAAAAAACAATCTACGATGTGGATTTGACTGGCCCGGTGGCGCTGGTGCTGGGCGCGGAAGGTGAGGGCATGCGCCAGTTGACGCGCAAGACGTGTGACGAGTTGGTCAGCATTCCGATGCATGGCGCGGTTGAAAGCCTGAATGTGTCGGTGGCCAGCGGTGTGTGTTTGTATGAAGCGCTGCGGCAGCGGCGCAGTTAACAGTTCTGCGCTGCGGCAGCGGCGCAGTTAACAGTTCTGCGCTGCGGCAGCGGCGCGCAGTTTGATAGACTAACAACTTTTGAAAAATACTATGAATTTAATAGCTGCTCGCGCACTAAGAATATGCGGTCTAGCCCTATTCGGCATGCTTTTTTTGGCCAGTTGCACGCAAGAACAACAAAACAAGATCAGCCGCGACATCCAAAACTGGACCGGCACCAACGGCGTGCTGGAGTTTTATGCCGGCGACAAGCTCATGCGCCGCTTTATAAAAATCGACAAGTTATCCACCGCGCTGGGCACCGACGACGGCAAGCCGCGGCCGTACCGGTTCGGCTATGGCGTGCTGGATGAAAACCTGAACATGCTGGCCGACCCAGGCGAGAAAAAGGTGTATTTTGAAATCAGTGACTACGGTTCCAACTACATCTTTTTTGAGAACCCGCGTTAATTTCTGGCGCTAGTCGCTGGCGCTGCCGTTCACTCTACACCCAGCCAAGCCCGCCCAGCGCAGCACCGATTGCCAGCAGCCACAGAATGTGCACCTTGCTTCGCCAAACGACGATTGCAGTGGCGCCAGTCAACAGCCACAGCGGCCAGCCGCGTGAATCGCTCGCGTTAGCTGTTGCCAGTATCCAGCCCGTGGCAATCAGCAGCGCCACCACAATCGGCGCCATGCCCTGCTTGAAGGCGCGCACCGCCCGCAGCTCGCGGTTACGGTGGCCCCACTGCGCGGTCAGGTAGGTAAGGGTGGTGCTGGGGATCAATATGCCCAGCATGGCGGTAAAAACGCCCAGCAACCCGGACAGCATGCCGCCCGCGTTCAAGCCCACGTTCCAGCCCATCAGCGCGATAAACAGCACGTTTGGCCCCGGCGCGGCCTGCGCAATCGCAATTGATGCGTTGAACTGCGCATCGGTTAGCCAGTGCTGCTGGTCAACCAAATAGCGGTGCATGTCGGGTGCGGTGGTAATCGCCCCGCCAATGGCCAGCAACGACAGCGAAACAAAGTGAAAAAACAGGCTCAACCAGTCTTGAACTGTCAACACCAAGCTGATGGGCTCGGTCATGGCGCGAGCTTTTTGTACGCCAGCGTGCAGGCCACGCCGCCCAGCCCCACCAGTACATAAGCCAAAGGCCAGCGCAGCAATGCAACGGCTGTAAAGCAAACCGCGCCCAAGGTAATGCAAAGCGGCAAGCCCAGTGCGTTTTTTTGCAGCGACCCAAAAAGCTTTAAGCCGGTGGCGGCAATCAAACCAGCGGCAACCGCGCCCATGCCGCGCAAAGCGCCCTGCACAGCAGGGTGATCAGCAAATTGCGCATACACCACAGCCAGCGCCAGCACCACGCACAACGGCGCTAACAGCATGCCAGCCAGCGCCGCCATGGCGCCTTTAAATCCAAAATAGCGCGCGCCAATCATCAGTGACAGGTTGACCACATTGGGCCCTGGCATGATTTGCGCCACTGCCCAGTCTTCGATGAATTCTTCTCGGGTAAGCCAGCGCTTTTTCTCAACCAGCTCGCGCTGCACTACGGCCAGTACGCCGCCAAAACCCTGCAAAGCCAGCAGCGTGAAGGACACAAAAAGATCAGCCAACGACGTGGGCCGAGCCGGTGATTGGGCAGTAACAACTTGCATCTTTGCATTATCCATTTGCTGGTGCGACCCATGGTTGTCACGCACCTGTCACAAACAAAAAGCATCATTTCAAGAGTTCTAATTGAAAGTACACGATGACATTTGACAAGCATTTGAACGCCCCCAGCCATACCGACCCCGACGACCTGGACAACAACACCAGCGGTAACCCCAGCCTGAATGATGTACTGGCCGCGCGCCTGCACCGCCGTCATGTTTTAAAAGGCGGCGTTGGGGCGATGACGATGGCTGGGATGGGTACGCTGGGAACGCTAGGTTTATCCGCTTGCAGCACACTGCCAGGCGCGGGAAGTACCGAGCCGCAGCTTGGCTTTAAGGCGGTCAACAAGTCACTGATGGACCGCGTTACCGTGCCAGAAGGCTACACCGCCACCGTGATTTACGCCACGGGCGACCCCATAGACGCAGCGGTCAGCGACTACAAAAACGATGGCTCAGACGACAACTTTGCGCGCCGCGCCGGCGACCATCATGACGGCATTCATTACTTTGGCCTGAACGCGGCTGGCCAGCGCGACGACAACAATCTTGAGCGCGCGCTGCTGGTCATGAACCATGAAAACATTACGGGTACAGTTCGGTTTATGCACACGGGTGGGCAAACCAGTAGCGCCGCCAACTCAGGCGCGCGGCCTGAAGCTGAGGTGATAAAGGAGATAGAAGCCCATGGCGTGTCAGTGGTCGAGCTGCGCAAGGCCAACGGCAAGTACGGCTACGTGAAGTCGTCCAGCTTTAACCGCCGCATCACCGCAGCTACGCCGATGGAGCTGTCTGGACCTGCACGCGGTTCGGCTTTTATGAAAACTGTTTATTCACCCAATGGCACCCAAACACGCGGCACCGTGAACAACTGCGCCAACGGCTACACGCCGTGGGGCACGTACCTGACCTGTGAAGAAAACTGGGCCGGTTACTTTATTCGCAGCAACGACACCGCCGCGCGCAGCCAGCGCGACAACTCGGCCCTGCTGCGCAACGGTATTCGCCCCGGTGCGTCAGGCTTTGCCCACAATCGCTGGGCCAGTGTGGCGGCAAGCGACAAGGCCAATACACAGTTCAGCCGCTGGGACTGCACGGCTGACGCCACCCAGCCAGCAGACGGTACGGGCGACTTCCGCAATGCAGCCAACACCTTCGGCTACGTGGTCGAAATTGATCCCTTCAACCCGACTGCTGCGCCTGTCAAACGCACGGCCCTGGGCCGCCGCGCCAACGAGGGCGCGAGTGCCAGCATTGCCAAAGCTGGGCAACCCTTAGCGTTTTACATTGGCTGCGATTCGCGGGGCGAATATGTATACAAATTCGTGTCTAAAAAGCTTTGGGCGCTTGGCGATGCCAACCGCAGCGACCGCATGAATGTGGGTGCTGAGTATATGGACGAAGGCACAATTTACGCCGCCCGCTTCAACGCTAATGGCACGGGCACGTGGGTCAAGCTCGACATCAGCAACCCCGATGTTGCCGCCGGCGTACCCGCCAGCGCACTGAACCCCGCAGGCTACAAATTTGAGAATCAAGCTGACATTTGCGTTAACACCCGCCTGGCGGCAGACGCCGCCAAAGCCACCCGCATGGACCGGCCCGAGTGGACGGCCGTCAACCCTAAAAATGGCGAAATCTACATCACCATGACCGAAAACCCAGACCGCGGCAACACCGCTGCCACGTCTAACAACAACTTTACCAATCCCGAAGTCGACGCCGCCAACCCGCGCTATTGGGTAGACGGCAAAGGCATCACGTCGCAAAACGCAACGGCCGTGCCCGCGCAGCGCGGCAACGTGAACGGCCATATCGTTCGCATTCGTGAGGACGGCGACACAGCAGGCGCGGCCAGCTTTAAGTGGGACATCTTTTTGTTTGGCG
Organism: Polaromonas sp.; assembly: GCA_031417695.1. Lineage (GTDB taxonomy): Bacteria > Pseudomonadota > Gammaproteobacteria > Burkholderiales > Burkholderiaceae_C > Polaromonas. The sequence continues at coordinate 4,986 of JANOWB010000034.1, read as the reverse complement.
CACAAGCCGTGGCCGACACAGGCTTTGACAACGTCAATTGGCAGAAAAATGTCAATCTGTCTGGCTTGAGCCCGCTTAACGATTTGTCTAAACCCGATGGTTGCTGGTTTGCGCCGTCCAGCGGAATTTTGTGGATTCAAACCGACGACAACACCTTCACCGACCAGACCAATTGCATGCTGCTGGCGGCAGTGCCGGGTCAGCACGGTGATGGCGGGCCTGTCACGGTGGTTAACAAGGCCGACGGCAGCCCGAATCGAACGGTGACTGAAGACAGGTCGGTCAACACCTTCATGGGCCGAAAAATGACTGACGTGACCTTCAAGCGGTTTTTGACCGCACCTACCGGCGCTGAAGTCACCGGCCTGACCGAGTCGCCAGACGGCAAAGCCTTGTTCGTCAACATTCAGCACCCGGGCGAGAACACCACCAATCTGCAGTTCACCAGCAAAATTTTTGAAAGCAACTGGCCAGGTAACGGCGCGGGCGTAGCTGCGTACGGCCCAGGCGGTGCGTCGGCAAGGCCGCGCTCGGCCACCATCGTGATCACTAAAAACGACGGCGGTGTGATCGGTTTGTAAAGGCGCAGCTTAAATTTAGCCGGTTCATGGCAGACAATGGCTTTTTACCAGCGAAAAAGCCTGCCATGACCACTGTATTAAAAATTGATTTCGTGTCAGATGTGTCGTGCCCTTGGTGCGTGATAGGCCTGAAGGCGCTAGACCAAGCCTTGGCCAATGTGCAGGCCGACATCACTGCCGATATTCACTTTCAGCCGTTTGAGCTTAACCCGCAGATGGCCGCCGAGGGCCAGGAAATTACCGAGCACATTACGCAAAAATACGGCATCAGTGTTGATCAAGCCAACGCCAACCGCGAGAACATTCGCGTGCGCGGTGCTGAGGTGGGCTTCAGGTTTGCGATGGCCACTGACGCCGGCGGCGGGCGCAGCCGCATCTACAACACCTTTGACGCGCACCGCTTGCTGCACTGGGCCGAAACCATCAGTTTAGATAAACAAAAGGCTTTGAAAGAAGCGATTTTTTCAGCCTACTTTACCGACGGGCAAAGCCCAGGGTCGCACGACGTACTGCTGCAAGTAGCAGCTCAAGTGGGGCTTGACCCCGCAAAAGCAAAAGAGGTTTTGGCATCTGGCCAATACGCCGATGAGGTTCGTGCGCAAGAGTTTTTTTACACCCGCCAAGGCATACGTTCGGTGCCGGCAGTCATCATCAACGACAGGCATTTGATTTCGGGCGGGCAACCCGTTGAGGTGTTTGAAAATGCGTTGCGACAGATCGCGGCTGAGGCGCAAAAAGCATGAAGCAAAAAAAACCGCACGTATTTTGCCGGCTGTGTTGGCCGTAGTCGCGACGGGGCCCGCCGAGATTTGGCGGCTGCGGTAATTAATCGTGCGGGCAAAAGTACCGACCCAGTAAGCGGACGCTATTTAGGGTGTTTAAGGCCTGTTTAGGCCGCTAAATAGTGGTATTTTAGTGCTGTAGGCCAATAAATACGGGCGCTAGCAGCTATAAATTAAATAGCATCAGACTTACTTGAAGGGGCTGCGACTTTCCAGTTCGCCCAGGTAGTTTTCAATACCAGCGCCTTCGCGTTCTAAAAACCGCTCAATTGCATCGGCGAACGATGGGTGCGCCAGCCAGTGAGCGCTGGTGGTTTTGATTGGCAGCAAGGCGCGCGCCATTTTGTGCTCGCCCTGTGCGCCGCCTTCAAACGATGCAAACCCGTGCTCAATGCACCACTGCAGCGGCTGGTAGTAGCAGGCTTCAAAATGCAGGCAGTCGACTCGGGCCAGCGCGCCCCAGTAGCGGCCGTAGGCAGTTAGGTTTTGGCTGCTGTCTCTTGAGTCGCTTGTATCACTTATATCGCATGCGCTGACAGCTATTAAACTAGTAGCAATCTTCTGGCGTTTTTCACCCTCGCCATGCTCTGCGACAAACATCAGCCAGTTTTCGGGCATGTCGGTTTGCATGCTTTTAAAAAACGCACGGCTCAGGTACGGCGCATTGCCGTGTTCGTAGTACGTGCGTTCGTAGCATCGGTAAAAAAAATCCCAATCGTCGTTGCTGATGTCTTTGCCCAGCGCCCAGCGGAAGGTGATGCCAGCGTCCGTTACTTTTTTACGTTCCTGGCGGATTTTTTTGCGCTTTTCCTGGGCCAAAGACATGAGGAAGTCGTCGAAACTTTTGTACGTGGGGTCTGCATTTGTCCAATGAAACTGCACCGTGTGGCGCAGCATCAACCCGGCGTCTTCACAGGCCTTCACGTCGGCGTCTGCGGTAAAAAGCAGGTGCAGCGACGAGAGTTTTTGCTCCTCGCACCAGGCAATCACGGCTCGCACCAAGGCCAGTCGCTCATCCGCCGTACGCGCCAGCAAGCGCGGGCCCGGCACCGGGGTAAAAGGCGGTGCAATCAGCGCCTTGGGGTAGTACGGCAGGCCGTGCTGGTGGTAGGCGTTAGCCCACGCGTGGTCAAAAACATATTCGCCATAGGAATGGTCTTTTAAATACAAAGCGCAGGCTGCCACCAGCGCGTCGTTTTTCCACAGCGTGACAAAGCGCGGGGTCCAGCCTGTTTTGGGGGTGGCGCTGCCGCTGGTGTGCATGGCGGCCAGATACTCATGGCGCATAAACGGGTTCAACGGGTGTTGTTCTTCTCCGCTTTCTGACTGCAAGGCGAGCAGGGCGTTCCACTGGTCAGCATTGACCTCTAGCGGCGAATTCAGCACGCGAATGACATAATCTTTTAAAGCGTTTTTCACTTGATCCCAGAACCTATTTGTTTAAACATGTCGCTCAAAATTGCTGTTGCCCAACTCAACTACTGCGTAGGCGACATGCCCGGCAACGCCGTAAAAATCATAGCCGCTGCCAAAGCCGCTTACGCAGACGGTGCACGCCTGGTGGTGACGCCTGAGCTGGCGATTTGCGGTTACGCCGCTGAAGACCTGTTTTTGCGCACATCGTTTATTCAGGCCTGTGATGATGCGGTCAATACAGTAGCCCGCGAGTTGGCTGGGTTAAAGGACTTGACGGTGGTGGTCGGCACGCCGGTGCTGGCGGGCAGCGGCTTGCGCACCAAAAGCGTTGCCGTGCAGCAGCGCCACAACGCCGCGCGGGTGATTCAGGCCGGGCAAGTGATCGACACCTACGCCAAGCGCGAGCTGCCCAATTACCAGGTGTTTGATGAGCGGCGCTACTTCACGCCGGGCACCGGGACTTGTGTTTTTACGGTGGGTGAGGGTGTGGATTCAATAAAAGTCGGCTTGCTGATTTGTGAAGACGCGTGGTTTACCGAGCCGGCCGCTCTGGCCAAGCAGGCCGGGGCCGAGGTGCTGGTGGTGATCAATGCGTCGCCGTTTCATGCCGGTAAGGGCAACGAGCGCGAACACATGATGGCCGCGCGCGCGCTGGCTACCGGCTTGCCACTGGTGTATGCCCATTTGGTCGGCGGGCAAGACGAAATTGTTTTTGAAGGCCGGTCATTTGCATTGAACGCTGATGGCCTTTTGGCTGGGCGAGCCCCCAGCTTTAAAGAAAATACGTTTGTAGCCGAAGTAATACGTGCGCAAGCAGCTATTAAAATAGTAGCAAATATTGAGCCCGAACAATCACTGGATGCTGATTTGTGGCACGCGCTGGTGCTGGGCGTGCGGGACTACTTGGGCAAAAACGGCTTTCCTGGGGCACTGCTGGGCTTGTCTGGCGGCATTGACTCTGCCTTGGTGCTGGCCATTGCCGTAGACGCCATCGGTGCAGATAAGGTGCGCACCGTCATGATGCCGTCGCCTTACACCGCCGACATTTCGTGGATAGACGCCCGCGAAATGGCCGAGCGCATGAAGGTGCGCTACGACGAAATTTCCATCATTCCGGAATTTGAGGCCTTCAAGGCGTCGCTGGCCAGCGACTTTACGGGCCGGGCAGAGGACACGACTGAAGAGAACATTCAGGCCCGCATTCGCGGAACGCTGCTCATGGCGTTGTCCAATAAATTCGGCTCGATTGTGCTGACCACCGGCAACAAGAGCGAAATGGCCACCGGCTATTGCACGCTTTACGGCGACATGGCAGGCGGCTTTGCCGTGATCAAGGACCTGGCCAAAACCACCGTGTTCAGGCTGGCCCGCTGGCGCAATGCCAACGACCCCTATGCCACTGGCAAATCGCCGATTCCCGAGCGCATCATTACCCGCCCGCCAAGTGCCGAACTAAAAGCCGACCAAACCGACCAAGACAGCCTGCCGCCCTACGACGTGCTGGACGAGATTTTGGCGCGCTACATGGAAAATGACGAGAGCATCGACAGCATTGTTGCTGCCGGATTTGACCGCGCGGTGGTTGAGCGCGTGACGCGGCTGATCAAAATCAACGAGTACAAGCGGCGGCAAGCGCCTACGGGCATTCGGGTAACTCACAGGAGTTTTGGCAAGGATTGGCGCTACCCTATCACCAATCGATTTCGCGCCTGACCCTTACCCTTCCCGGAGACAAAAAGTGAAGCAAATCACCGCCATCCTCAAGCCATTTAAACTCGAAGAAGTCCGCGAAGCGCTGGCTGAGTGCGGCGTAACTGGCTTGACCGTGACTGAAGTCAAAGGCTTTGGTCGCCAAAAAGGCCACACCGAGCTGTACCGAGGCGCCGAGTACGTGGTCGATTTTTTGCCTAAAGTCAAAGTCGAGGTGGTGGTAAAAACCGAAGAGGTTGACCGCTGCGTGGACGCCATCATTCGAGCCGCCCGCACTGGCAAAATCGGCGATGGCAAGATTTTTATCACCAGCGTTGAGCGCACCGTGCGTATTCGCACAGGCGAGCAAGACGAAGCCGCGGTTTAAGCTAAAAACCGCTGGCAAATCTCGAGTAAAGCGCCAGAGACCACGTTACTGCGCACAGCAGCAAACTTAGCAGTACTGCGGCGCTGCCCATGTCTTTGGCGCGCTTTGACAAGTCGTGCCACTCCGGCCC
>JANOWB010000033.1:0-8815 GCA_031417695.1 Polaromonas sp. | reverse complement strand
TGAAGTCACGCACGGCGCGCATCAGCTGAAAGCGCTGTCGCTTGAAGAAGCTGAACAGGGTTTTATCCTGACGTGTTGCGGCATTGCCCATTCAGATGTGGTGATTGAGTCGCGCCAGGTCACCGACGAAAGCGCCTTCCCAATTAAAAAAATGCCCACGCGCGTAGCCAGCCTGGCCAAGCTGTCGCACGATGTGATGGCGCTGCGCCTGCAGTTGCCTGCGGCCGATGTTTTCAAGTATCACGCCGGTCAGTACATTGAATTTTTGCTGCGTGATGGGGACAGGCGTGCCTACTCAATGGCCAATGCCCCCCATACGCAACTAGAAAATCCAGGTGTTGAGCTTCATGTGCGCCACACGCCAGGCGGCAAGTTCACTGACCATGTCTTCAGCGGCATGAAAGAAAAAGAAATTTTGCGGGTTGAAGGCCCGTTCGGCAGCTTTTACCTGCGTGAAGACAGCGCCAAGCCGATGGTGTTTTTGGCATCGGGCACTGGCTTTGCACCCATCAAGGCCATGATCGAACACATGCGCGTCAAAGCCATTGCGCGCCCCGCCGTGCTGTACTGGGGCGGGCGCAGGCCAGCAGACTTGTACATGCACGATTGGGTGCTTGAGCAAGTAGCCAGCATGCCGAACCTCACCTACATTCCGGTGGTGTCTGACGCTTTGCCAGAAGACGCCTGGACAGGCCGCACCGGGTTTGTACACAACGCTGTGCTGCAAGATTTACCCGAGCTGAGTGCGCATCAGGTTTATGCCTGCGGCGCGCCGATTGTGGTGGACTCTGCTCAAGCTGCGTACATCGCTGCGGGCTTGCCGGCAGACGAGTTTTTTGCTGATTCATTCGTGACTGAAAAAGACAAGGCGATGGCTACGGTTGCAGCCGCCTGAGGCAATGCGCCGCAGCACGGTTTGTAATGGAATGCCATAAGGCGAATTGGCGGCAGTTCTTGCAACAATGCGGGTATGACTTTTCCACACCCCAACCCCTTCCTAAAGCAATTTGCCACTGCTGTTGTGCTTGTACTTTTTGCTTGCGCAGCCACAGCGCAAACCAAGGTGATGCGCATCATCGTGCCGTACGCAGCTGGCGGGCCGATTGATGTCACGGCGCGCCTGATGGCTGAGCGCGTCAAAGACACGCTGGGCACTGTCATCATTGAAAACCGGCCTGGTGGTGGCGGCAACATTGGCGCTGACGCAATTGCCAAGGCCGCGCCCGACGGATTGACCATCGGCATTGCAGCGGTAGCAACGCATGCTATCAACCCGTGGCTGTATAGCAAAATGCCCTACAACGCCGCAACCGACTTTGCGCCGATTACCCAAATGCTGCGTGTACCGAACGTGCTGGTAATGAATGCCGAGACTGCCGCGAGATTAAAAATCAACACACTGGCCGACCTGATCAAGTACGCAAAAGCCAACCCGGCCAAACTCAATTACGCCAGCGGCGGCAATGGCAGCGCCGGACATTTAGCCGGAGAAATGTTTAAAGCGCAAGCGGGCATATTTGCGCTGCACATTCCGTACAACGGCGGCAACCCGGCGCAGTTGGCGCTGCTAAGTGGCCAGGTGGATTACAACTTCGATAATTTGGCCACAGCGTCAGCCAACATCAAAGCAGGCAAACTAAAAGCGCTTGCAGTAACCACTGCCAAACGTAGCGCTGCGCTGCCCGATGTGCCGACAGTATCAGAGACCTTAAAAGGCTTTGAAGTAGACACCTGGTGGGGTTTGGTGGCGCCTGCCGCAACACCGCCTGACGTGGTGGCAAAACTCAATGCAGCGTTTGTTGCGGCGCTGAATTCGCCTGAAGCTAAAACGCGCTTTGCAGCGTTGATGGCCGAGCCTGTTGCGTCTACGCCTGAGCAGTTTGCTGCGTTTATGAAAAGTGAGCTGGCTAAGTATGAGAAGGTGGTTAAGGCTTCTGGGGCGAAAGTCGATTGATTTTTGGTCTTTTTCGGTGTCTTTTGTTGTCTTTTGGTGATTTTGCCCAATGAATACGGGCGCGAGCAGCTCTTGATTTTGTAGCGGTGCGTTTTCATTGGGTTTGCCGGGGGTAGCCCGGCTGCTACTCACTTGTCTTTTGCTTCGCCAAAAGAAAGTAAGCAAAGAAAAGGCGACCCGCAGACTGGGCCGCTTCGCGGTTCCTTGAAATACTCAAACGAGACGGAAAATTTAGAAACTAGTCGGCAAGCCGCCGTCGGACATCTAAATTTTTAATCCGTCTCGTTTGAGTATTTCAAGCCCAGCCAGGACGGGGTGAGGAGCTGATTCGGGGTCGGGTTCGGGGAGCCCTCACCCTAGCCCTCTCCCAGAGGGAGAGGGAATGAAGACGCGCCTGTCCTTAGGATTTCGGCTTTACTCCCTCTCCCCCTGGGAGAGGGCAGGGGTGAGGGCATCCCCGAATCCTGCCTTTGTCCGCCTCCCCAGAGCCCTTCTGTATGCGCTGAGGAGCGCAGGATTAGACGGATAAAAATTTTAGATGTCCGACGACAGCGAAGCTGGCTAGTTTCTAAAATTTCCGGCTAATCCGAGCACCGCAAGGTATCCGCAGCGAAGCGAAGGATCGCAGACAGTAGGGTCGCCTTTTCTTTGCTTACTTTCTTTTGGCGAAGCAAAAGAAAGTGAGTTGCCGCCGGGCAGCCCCCGGCAAACCACGTGAAGGCGAACCGCTATCAATTAAAGAGCTGCCAGCGCCCGAATAAAGGGCGAAAGAATCCAATCACTCACCCAAATAAGCCGCCCGAACCCGCGGATCACGCAGCAACTCTTTAGCGTCACCATTCATCGTGACCGCACCAGACTCCATCACATAGCCGCGATCAGCAATGCTGAGCGCGCGGCTGGCATTCTGCTCGACCAGCAAAATCGTGACGCCCTGCGAAGACACATCTTTAACGACTTCAAAAATCTTGTCGACCATGATCGGTGACAACCCCATCGACGGCTCGTCGAGCAGCAGCACTTTGGGGCGGCTCATCAGCGCCCGACCCATGGCCAGCATTTGCTGCTCACCGCCGCTCATGGTGCCGGCCAGTTGGTCTTTGCGCTCGCGCAGGCGCGGGAAAATGGTGAACATCTTTTCCATGTCCGCGCTGATCTGTGCCTTGTCGGTGCGGATGTAAGCACCCATTTGCAGGTTTTCAATAATGGTCATGCGGGCAAACACGCCGCGGCCTTCCGGCACCATGGCCAGACCGTCTTTGACGAGGTCCCAGGCGCCTTTGCCTTTGATGCTTTTGCCCAAATACTCAATGTCGCCGTCAGCCAGCGGCAGTGAGCCGGTAATCGCTTTCATGGTGGTGGTTTTGCCGGCGCCGTTAGAGCCGATCAGGGTAACGAGCTCGCCTTCGTTGACGTGCAGGTCTACGCCCTTGACGGCCTTAATGCCGCCGTAGGCCACTTGCAGGCCGGTTATTTTCAGAAGTGTGGTGGTCATGGGTGAATCCGGTGCTGATGCTTGTGCTTGTGCTTGTGCTTGCGCGGGTGCTGGTGCTTGTGCTGTTGATCTGGCGTCGGCTTAATGCCCGCTGCCCAGGTAAGCCGTGATTACTTTTTCATCTTTCTGAACGTCGGCCGGTTTGCCCTCGGCAATTTGCTTGCCGTAGTCCAGCACTGTGACGCGGTCGCACAGGCCCATCACCAGCTTGACGTCATGCTCAATCAGCAAAATCGTGCGGTTGTCTTTGCGGATTTGGTCAATCAATTCGCGCAGCTGAATTTTCTCAGTGGCGTTCATTCCGGCCGCTGGCTCGTCTAGCGCAATTAATTGCGGGTCTGTGGCCAAGGCTCGGGCAATTTCAAGCCGACGCTGGTCTCCGTAACTCAGTGTGCGGGCTTTGAAGTCGGCATATTTGCCGATGCCGACGTAGTCCAGCAATTCTTGCGAGCGTTTGGCAATCGCCGCTTCTTCGTTTTTAAATCCTGGCGTGCGAAAAACCGCGCCAATCAGCCCCGAATGGGTGCGCACATGCCGGCCTACCATCACGTTTTCAAGCGCGGTCATTTCTGCGAACAACCGAATATTTTGAAATGTGCGTGCAATGCCGGCCTTAGCGACCTGGTGCACAGCTGTTGGTTGGTAGGTTTTTCCTGCCAGCTCAAACGTGCCGCTGTCGGGCGTATACAGGCCGGTAAGAACGTTAAAAAAAGTGGTTTTACCAGCGCCGTTGGGGCCGATCAGGCCGTACACCTGGCCCCGCTCGATATGAATGCCGACATCGCTCAGCGCCTGTAAGCCGCCAAAGCGCTTGGACACACCCGAGACTTTTAATATGGTTTCGCTCATGTGCGCAGTCCTTACGGGTTGATCGTGTTGCTAGGCACTTTGCCCACGGGTTTATTCAAGGACTTGCCGTGCTCAGGCGCTGGCCATAGCCCGCGCGGACGCATCAGCATGATGGTGATCATGGCCAGCGCAATCAGCAGCTGCCGCAAGATCGCGGCGTCAAGCCGCCCATCGGTCATAACCTGCAAGGGCCCGGCCACATAGCGCAGCACTTCGGGCAGCGCAGCCAGCAGCAACGCACCCAAAATAACGCCAGGCAAGTAGCCGATACCGCCCAGCACCACCATCGCCACAATCATGACGGATTCCATCAAACTAAACGACTCTGGCGATACAAACCCTTGAAAAGCCGCAAACATGGCGCCCGACACGCCGCCAAACGTGGCGCCCATGCCGAAGGCCAGCAGCTTTAAATTGCGGGTGTTGATGCCCATGGCCTTGGCGGCGATTTCATCCTCGCGAATAGCCATCCAGGCGCGGCCGATTCGGGAGTTTTCGAGCCGGTGGCACAGCACGACCGACACCAGTACCAACGCCAAAAACAGGTAGTAATACATCGACACCGAGTTCACGGTAATGCCAAAAAACTGATGGTCTGCGCCAAGATCAAAACCAAAAAACTTGATGGAATCAATTTGGTTGATGCCTTTGGGCCCGTTGGTAATGTTGAACGGCCTGTCAAGGTTAGCCAAAAACACGCGAATGATTTCGCCAAAACCGAGCGTAACGATGGCCAGGTAGTCGCCACGCAACTTGAGCGTTGGCGCGCCCAGCATGATGCCGAACAAACCAGCCAGCGCAGCCGCCAGCGGAATCACGATGTAGATGGGCAAATGCAAGCCATCGGGGAACATGGCGGCGAGCTCGGGGAAGGCTTGCAGCAAATGCGGCGAGCCGAGCAGCGCAGCCAAATAGGCACCCACCGCAAAGAAAGCCACATAGCCCAAGTCGAGCAAGCCGGCATAGCCCACCACAATATTCAGGCCAAGGGCTAGCAGCACGTAGAGCAGCGCCATGTCGACAATGCGCACCCAGGCGTTGCCGCCGAGCTGCAAGAACAAGGGCAGCACCAACAAGGCAAGCCCCATCAGCAAATAAGTTACGGTTTTATTAGATTTCATGGTGATCTCAATAGCTTTAATGGTTTTTGATCAGCGTCAAGCCCTGTCGGCCACACGCTCACCCAGCAGGCCAGACGGGCGCAGCGTGAGTACAAAAATCAGCACGATAAACGCAAAAATATCGGTGTACTGGCTGCCCAACACATCACCTGTGAGCGGGCCGATGTAACCCGCGCCAATTGATTCAATCAGCCCCAGCAAGATGCCGCCGAGCACCGCACCGCCCAGGTTACCAATGCCGCCAAACACGGCTGCCGTAAAGGCTTTGAGGCCCGGCAAAAAGCCCATCGCGTGTTGCGCAGTGCCGTAGTTGGACGCGTACATCACGCCAGCCAAAGCCGCCAAAATAGCGCCGATGATGAAGGTGGCTGAAATAACCGTGTCGGGCCGCACACCCATCAGCGCGGCTACGCGCGGGTTTTCTGCCGTGGCGCGCATGGCGCGACCCAAGCGCGTGTAGTGCACCAGCCACATCAAAATAGCCAATGAAATCGCGGTAGCGCCCAAAATAAAAATTTGCGTAACAGTGATCACCGCGCCGCCAAATTCATACGGCTCAGACGGGAGCAGCGTGGGGTACGACTTGTACGTTGGCTTCCAGATGATCATGGCCAATGTTTGCAGCAACAACGACATGCCGATGGCGGTGATGAGCGGCGCCAGCTTGGGCGCATTGCGCAGCGGCCGGTAAGCGACTTTTTCAATGACAAAATTAAGCGCCGCGCAGACCACAAATGCAATCAACATTGAGATCAGCAAGATGATCCAGCCAGGCGTGCCGGGCATGGACGTTTGCATCAGGCCGATGATGGACCAGCTGGTCAGCGCGCCTACCATCAGTACCTCGCCGTGGGCGAAATTGATCAGGTTAATGATGCCGTACACCATGGTGTAGCCCAACGCGATCAGCGCATACATGCTGCCCAAAACCAGACCGTTGATGATCTGCTGCAGTAATACGTCCAGTTCCATAACTTACCCCAAAATAAACGTTAGCTCTTGCAAGTTGCGGCACCAAGTGGTCTTGGCGCGCAGTGCCGGAATTGTAGTCATGCAGCTGTAGCGAGAATCGAGCCAACCGTGCGCTTTTCGCGGGGTTAACCCTTGCGGACGCCGCGCAATTTGCACAATTTTAGTTACCCATTCGGCCTGTTTTTGTGTTTAAGTTCGGCCAGCTTCTCTGCAATGCGAATCTCCAGGCCCCGGCTGACCGGCCGATAAAACTCAGGCGCGGCCATGCCTTGGGGAAAATAATTTTCACCCGCTGCAAAGCCGTCTTCTTCGTTGTGCGCGTAGCGGTAGTTTTTGCCGTAGTCAAGCTCTTTCATGAGCTTGGTCGGTGCGTTGCGCAAGTGCATTGGCACAGGCAGCGTACCGCCTTTTGCAATCAAGGCTTTGGCTTCATTGAAGGCGGTGTACACCGCGTTCGACTTGGGGGCCATGGCCAGGTAAATCACGCATTCGGCCAGCGCCAGCTCGCCCTCTGGTGAGCCCAATCGCTCGTAGACTTCAGCTGCGTCCAGCGCCAAGCGCAGCGCACGCGGGTCTGCCAGGCCAATGTCTTCTGTGGCCATGCGAATCAACCGACGGGCCATGTACTTGGGCTGCGCACCACCATCAAGCATGCGCATCAACCAATACAGGGCGGCGTCCGGGTCTGAGCCGCGCACCGACTTGTGCAGCGCCGAAATCGTGTCGTAAAAAACCTCGCCGCCCTTGTCATAGCGTCGCATTTTTTCGCCCAGCACTTTCATCAGCCACGCATCGGTGACTTCGACGACAGGCGCCGATTTTTCGTTACCCGCTGCGACTGCCACTGATTCAAGCGTGTTGAGCAAACGCCGCGCATCGCCGTCGGCGTAGGCAACAAGCCGGTCAATCGCCTCAATTGCTATATTTTCAATAGCCGCTAGCGCCCGATTATTAACGGCTTTGGCTACTATTTTCTTTAAATCAGGCTCTGAAAGTGGCTGCAGCACGTACACAACCGCGCGCGACAGCAAGGCAGAATTGACCTCAAAAGAGGGGTTTTCGGTGGTTGCGCCTATGAAGGTGAACAGCCCGCTTTCAACATGCGGCAAAAAAGCGTCTTGCTGACTTTTGTTAAACCGGTGCACCTCGTCAACAAACACGATGGTTCTTTTTCCGGCGCCCTGCCCTAGCCACACATTGGCCTGCTCTACCGCTTCGCGAATGTCTTTAACGCCGCCCAACACGGCTGACATGGTGATGAAATGCGCATCAAAACTGCTCGCCATCAGCCGTGCGATGGTGGTTTTACCCACACCGGGCGGGCCCCACAAAATGCAGCTGTGTGGCTGGCCTGATTCGAACGCAATGCGCAGCGGCATGCCGTCGCCGAGCAAATGCTGCTGACCAATCACGTCGCCAAGCGTCTGGGGCCGCAAGCGTTCAGCAAGCGGAATGTTTGTATTGACAGATTTTTGCGGCGTCATGAACGCACGCCCGCCTACTGCTTGCTCACGTCAGCACCGGCGGGTGGTTTGAATTGAAAGCCGTTGGCGCCTAATGCGGGGTTAACTTCGAATTGGGAAAACGTCATCACCGACAGCTGGCCGAAGCTGTCGAGAATTTCTAACGCAGCCAGCTCCACGCCCTTGTCAGTGGTTTTCAAACCCACCGTGATGCTTTGCAGTTGGCCTTCTTTGGTTTTGGGCACTGCCTTTACCCACTGCAGCCCGGCCACCGCTGGAAGTTTGTCTGGCAGCGGGGTCAGCGTGAAATCAGCCTGCAAACCTTTTAAGTCAGCTGCTGCCGCAATAACGGCGGCAGGTGTGCCATTAAGCACCTGAGCCAGCTTGCGAGCGGTGACCTGGTTCAAGTCGACGTCGTGCAGCCACATCGTTTGTCCGTCTGACACGATCGATTGTTCAAACGGTTTTTTGTACAAAAACTTGAACCGATTGGGCCTTAAAAACTCGAAGGTTCCGCTCGATGTTTTGACTTTGGCTACTTGGCCTTCTTTGGCCGGGCTGGTCACCACCTGCGTGAAGCTTGCCCGGCCACTTTGGGTGGTTTTGATGAAGTTTTCAAGGCTGTTCAGGCCTGTAGCCCCGGCAGACTGTGCGGAAGCAGCTATTGAAATCATAGCAGTCAGGGAAGCAGCCAGAATCGCCAGAAGGCGCGGTCGTGCCAGACTGCGAACTGATGCGAACGACCATATGAATGGAGTTGTCATGTTAAACGTCTCAAAAAGGGTCAGGACCAAGCTGGTGAACCAACCATGAGGTGTGGGTGAAACAACAGCTTGCAAGCCATATGTGTCTGCCAGATCAACCGTGCGCACCCGCCATGCAAAGTTTGCAAATTTGGCTATTCAGCGCGCGCCGGCACCAGAATATCGCGTTGACCGCTTCCCGACATGGCGCTGACCAT
>JANOWB010000032.1:0-3455 GCA_031417695.1 Polaromonas sp. | reverse complement strand
CCGTCGACCGACTTGGGTACCTGCGTGCTGCTGGTCAAGCACCAAAGTACGTGGGAGACTTTTTCAATGGTCACGCTCATGCCGCATCCGCTAGCGTTTGTGTTCAAGCGCGAGCTGCTGTACGTGCCGTTTTTTGGCTGGGCCATGTCGCGCATGGACATGATCCACATTGACCGCAGCCAGCGCGCGCAAGCGTTCAACAAAGTGGTGGCGCAGGGCAAACGCCTGATGGCGCAGGGCGTGTGGGTCATCATGTTCCCAGAAGGCACGCGCATTCCGCGCGGGCAAAAGGGCATCTACAAATCGGGCGGCACGCGGCTGGCTATTGAAACTGGCGCGCCGGTGATTCCGGTTGCGGTCACGTCAGCCAAATGCTGGCCGCGCAAGGCGTTTATCAAGCGGCCCGGCATTGTTGATATCTCCATTGGCAAACCAATTTCAAGCGTCGGTCGCCAGCCAGACGAGCTGATGCGTGAAGTCGAGGCGTGGATCGAAACCGAGATGCGCAGGCTCGACCCAGACGCCTACGCGCATAACGCGGCTGTAGCCGCTTGAGATTCATGATGCGTACGTTGATGCAGTTAACACTTGACTTGTTTGAGCCCGCACCCGAAAAACCGCCTAAAAACACTCAAAAAGCCGATTTTCAGGCATTAAATAGGCCTGTAGCCCAAGAGATACGGGCGCAAGCAGCTATTGATAATGTAGCAATTGAGTCGTCTCTGCCAACCCAAACGCTGCAGCAAGCATTGGCCCCAGCCACCTTTGCCCACCCGCGCGCCAGCCGCCAGGCGCTGCTCGAAGGCATTGCCATCGGCTACGAATTCAAACGCGGCAAGCGCCGCACGATTGGCTTTTCAGTCAGCAGCCAGGGGTTAACCGTCAGCGCGCCCAAGTGGGTGCCGCTGTATGAAATTGACAAAGCGGTGCTTGAAAAATCAAGCTGGATCATTAAAAAACTTGAAGAGACCCGAGCCCGGCACGACAAGCTGGAATCCGCCCGAATTGAATGGAAAGACGGCACCATGGTGCCGTTTTTGGGCGAGCAAGTCATTGTGGTGTTGGACCCGCGTCACGCATTTGGCGGGGTCGGCGCAGAGCTTAAAAGCAATGATGCGAACACCTTGCCCGGTGTGACGCACCTCACACTGCACGTCGGCTTGCCGCACACTGCCACACCCGATCAAATCAAAGACGCGGTGCAAGCCTGGTTGATGCGCCAAGCCAAGCGCTTGTTTACCGAGCGCTTGAACCACTTCGCCCCCACGCTAAGCGTGCAGTGGCGCAAACTCAGCTTGAGCAGTGCTGGCACCCGCTGGGGCAGCGCCAGTGCGGATGGTTCGATTCGCCTGAACTGGCGGCTGATTCACTTCAAGCAGTCCGTCATTGACTACGTGGTGGTGCACGAGCTGAGCCACCTGCGCGTGATGGACCACAGCCCGAGCTTTTGGGACACCGTGCGGGCAGTGGTGCCTGACTATGCGGAGTTGCGGAGCCAGCTGAAAGATGAAGGCGCTCCGCGCTGGTAAGTCACGTCAGGATGTCAGTTCGTAGCGAATCGGTAAATCCCGTCCCCACCTAAGCGCCGCTGCAACTTCCCCTCAAACCAAAGCAAATGCAAATGCGCCAGCGCCTCGCCCATCGCAAATGTCGTTTGGTGCAAGTCCAGTTCACGCTTGAACATGATGGGCAAAATATCTGCCGCGCTGCACGGGCTTGCACGGCACGCGTCCATGACTTCTGCAAGCCGGTCGCGGTGGTGGTCGTGCAGTTGCTGAATGCGGGCGTGCAGGCCGCGAAACGGTTTGCCGTGTGATGGCAGCGTCAGCGTGCCGTCGGGCAGCGGCTTGTATTTGTCAATCGAATCTAAAAACAGCCGCAGCGCATCGGCTTCGGGCTCCTGGTCGTAAACGCTGACATTGGTTGAAATGCGCGGCAAGATCATGTCGCCGCTGATCAGCACATTAAGGTCTGCGCAGTAGAGCGCAATGTGCTCAGGCGCATGGCCGTAGCCGCTGATGCAGCGCCAGTTGTGGCGGTTTGCTCCCGAGCCGATGGCCACTGTTTTGCCATCCATCAGGCGCACGTAGCTGTCGGGCACATTGGGCACCAGATCGGGGTAGTAGCCGGTGCGTGCCCTGATTTTGGCAACTGAGTCAGGGTAGGTCAGCCCATGCGCAGCAAAAAACAGTGCGGCAGCGTCTCCGCCAAACCCAGTGGTACTTTGTGAGCCGATTCGCGCAACGTTAAAGTCGGTTGCGCTCATCCACAGCCTGCAAACATGAGTCGGCGTGGTCCAGCGCTCACCCAGCCAGTGCGCCAGCCCCACATGGTCCGGGTGCATGTGCGTGCAAATCACCCGCAAGATCGGCAGGCCTTCTAGCTGCGTTGCAAAAATAGTTTCCCACTGCGCTTTGGACTCAGGCCGGCTGATGCAGCAGTCCACCACCGTCCAGCCTTGTAGCATCGCACCTGGTTCAAGCGGGTCTTCCATTTCATCACGCAGCAGCCACAAATTAATGTGGTTCAACGCAAACGGCAGCCCCATGCGTATCCATTTAATGCCTGGCGCCACCTTAAGGGTGCTGCCCTCGTCAGGCAGGGCGTCGCCCAATGGGTAGTCGAGTTGTTGTTCAAGCAGGTTCATGTACTATTTGCGTTTTGAGGGGATGTGACGTTTACGTTAGCGTCAGCTTAGCCCCATAGTAAGCCTGAATGTCATTTCCTGCGGCCCCAAGTGTCGCCAACGCACGATCACCCTTACACATGGCAACTGCAACAACAACTTACACCATCAGCGATTTAGCCAAAGAGTTTGACCTGACCACCCGCGCCATGCGTTTTTACGAAGACATGGGCCTGCTGCAGCCGCAGCGTGAAGGCGCAGGCGGGCGCAACCGCGTGTACACCGCACGCGACCGCACGCGGCTCAAACTTACCCTGCGCGCCAAGCGGCTGGGCTTGTCGCTGGTAGAGGCCAAAGAAATCATTGATTCTTACGATAGCCCACGCGACACGGCGCCGCAAATGCGCAAGTTTTTGGCTGTGCTCACTGCGCACCGCACCAAGCTTGAGGCACAGCTGGTCGATTTGCAGGCCAATCTGCTTGAGATTCGCACCCATGAAAAAGAGGCTAAAACCCTTCTGGCCAAGGCAAAAAAGCCAGCTAAGTCATAATCGTTCTGTTGTTGACGTTTACGTAAACGTCAATCTATGTTTTTCATCTGCTTGTTAAGCACATTCTGAACCTTTTCGGAGCTACCGCCATGACTGATTTACCCGGCCTGAACTTTCAACTCGGTGAAGACATTGATGCGCTGCGCGATGCGGTGCGCGATTTTGCGCAAAGCGAAATTGCCCCGCGCGCCGCTGAGATCGACAAGAACGACTTGTTCCCCGCTGACCTGTGGCAAAAAATGGGCGCACTCGGTTTGCTGGGCATCACCGTGAGCGAA
>JANOWB010000031.1:0-2924 GCA_031417695.1 Polaromonas sp. | reverse complement strand
GCGCCCTAGCGCACTCACGATGCCGCCCGTCACGGTTTGCCCTACGCCAAACGGGTTGCCAATGGCCAGCACCGGGTCGCCGACCTGCAGCGCATCAGAGTTGCCGAGCGCAATCACCGGCAGCTTGTCGAGTTCGATTTTCAAAATCGCCAAGTCAGTGTCAGGGTCTGTGCCAATGACTTTGGCTTTGGCTTTGCGGCCGTCTGCCAGCACCACTTCGATTTCGTCCGCGCCTTCAACCACGTGGTTGTTGGTCAAAATATAGCCGGTGGCGCTGATGATGACGCCACTGCCCAGCCCGCCCTGCGGCTCGCCTTGCCCTTGGTCACCGTAAAAGAACTTGAACCACGGGTCGCCTGCATGCGGGTTTTTTGCAGCGGCCTTGCTGGTGTTGATGCTGACAACCGCTGCCGACGCAATTTTTGCAGCCGAACTGAAGCTGCCCATAGGCCCGGTACCGCGCTGCACGGCAGGCGCTTCAATCACCGACACCAAACCACCCACCGCTGAAAACGGCCGGCGTTCTACCCATTGCGGTTTGAGTGTGGCCACCACAAAAAACGCCGCCAGCAAAATCGTGACGGTTTGAGAAAACAGAAGCCAGAATTTGCGCATGGTGTGCCGGGTGTGGGTTTGACTAAGCTGGATATGGGGCTAAGCGCCGCAAAACCAATACTTGGCATTTTGTCCTATGACGCGCCAGCATCCAAAAAGCGATAATTCAAAACCACAAATTCGCCACACCTTCAGGAGACCCGAATGAAAGCTCAAAACGTTCTTGCCACCATTGGCAACACCCCGCACATTCGCTTTAACCGCCTGTTTGGTGCGGCCAGTCAAACGCACCATATCTACATCAAGTCTGAGCGCAGCAACCCTGGCGGCTCCATCAAAGACCGCATTGCACTTGCTATGGTCGAGGCGGCGGAAGCATCGGGTGTGCTCAAGCCCGGCGCCACCATCATCGAGCCGACATCCGGCAACACCGGCGTGGGCCTGGCGGTGGTAGCAGCTGTGAAGGGCTACAAACTGGTGCTCGTGATGCCCGAGTCCATGAGCATCGAGCGCCGCCGCCTGATGCTGGCTTACGGGGCCAGTTTTGACCTGACCCCGCGCGAAAAAGGAATGACCGGCGCGATTGCCAGAGCCAAAGAATTGGTGGCGCAAACGCCGGGCGCGTGGATGCCGTCGCAATTTGACAACCCAGCCAACATCGACATTCATGCGCGCACCACGGCGCTGGAGATATTGGCCGACTTTCCGAATGGTGTGGACTATTACATCACCGGCGTGGGCACCGGCGGGCATTTGACCGGCGTTGCGCAGGTGCTCAAGGCCAAGTTTCCGAATACCAAAGTATTTGCGGTGGAGCCGACTGCGTCGCCGGTTATCAGCGGCGGCAAGCCTTCACCGCACCCGATTCAAGGCATTGGCGCGGGGTTTATTCCGGCCAACTTGCACGTTGGTTTGCTCGATGGCGTGATTCAAGTCGAAGGCGATGCCGCCAAAGACTTTGCCCGCCGCAGCGCGACTGAAGAAGGCTTGCTGGTCGGCATTTCGTCAGGCGCCACGCTGGCGGCGATTGCCCAAAAGCTGCCGGAGATTCCAGCGGGCAGCACGGTGCTGGGGTTTAACTACGACACGGGCGAGCGGTATTTGTCAGTTGAAGGTTTCTTACCTTGAACCAAGCTGAGTTATTGGCCGCATTTGATACGCTGCTGCAACCCGAACGCTTCAAAGACTACGGCCCGAACGGCTTGCAGGTTGAAGGCAAGGCCGAGGTTCGCAAAATCGTCTCGGGCGTTTCGGCCAGCTTGGCGCTGATTGAAGCGGCGGTGGCCGCCAATGCCGACGCGATTTTTGTGCACCACGGCCTGTTTTGGCGCGGCCAGTCGGGCACAGTGACAGGCTGGATGAAGCAACGATTGGCGCTTCTGCTCAAGCACGACATTAACCTGTACGCGTACCACTTGCCGCTAGACGCACACCCGGAGCTGGGCAACAACTCGCAGCTGGGTTTGCAGCTGGGTTTAACGGCTACGTCGCGCTTTGGTGAGCAGAACTTGGGGTTTATGGGCGGCAAAATGGATGGCAGTAGCTTCGAAAGTGCTTTTGAGCTCTCAGAACACGTTAAATCGGTATTAAATAGGCCTGTAGCCCATATTTTACGGGCGCGAGCAGCTATAAAAAATATAGCGTGGTGCACCGGTGGTGCGCAGGGGTACTTTGAAGCCGCCATCGCCGCTGGTGCTGATGCGTTCATTACTGGCGAAATCTCAGAACCCCAAGCCCACTACGCGCGGGAAATGAATGTGACCTTCATCGCTTGCGGCCACCATGCGTCTGAGCGCTACGGCGCGCCGGCGGTGGCCGCGCATGTGGCCGGCCAATTTGGCTTGGCGCATGAATTTATTGATATTGACAACCCGGCATGAGCCAGCTCAATTCCACTCCCATCCTCATCACCATGGGCGATGCGGCCGGCATTGGCCCCGAGATCATCGCCAAAGCGTTTCGCGACCATCCCCTTGATGTAGCTAGGTGCCTGGTAGTAGGCGATGTGCCCACCATGCGCCGCGCTGCGGCTTTTGTGGCGATTCCGCTGGCGCTGCCGGTGGCCGAGTTCGATTCGATTGGCGATTTTGCAGGCTGTGACTTGCCGCCACGCTGCATTCCGGTACTACAAAAATGTGAGCTGCTTGCGCCCGTATCTATTGGGCTGGTAAGCAGTTTGGCAGGTCAGGCGGCGGCGGATTGTATTATTTGGGCCGCCCAAGCGGTACTAAACGGCCAAGCTGGCGCGATGGTCACCGCGCCCATTCATAAAGAAGCGTTGGCAGCTGCTGGCGGCTGGGCAGCGCAGTTCCCTGGCCATACCGAAATGCTGCAATTTGAAGCCGCCAAGTTCATGGGCAAGCCCGTGC
>JANOWB010000030.1:0-2638 GCA_031417695.1 Polaromonas sp. | reverse complement strand
CGGGCGACATGCTGTACCTGCCGCCGCACTATGCGCACGACGGTATGGCTGAGTCGGCCACAGGGCCTGATGGCAAGGCGCTAGACTGCATGACCTACTCGATTGGTTTCAAGTCGCCGGCTAGCGAAGAACTGGCTTGCGAGCTGCTGCACCGGTTGGCTGAGTTTGGCGAAGATGCACTGCAAGCCGAAGACGCGCACAACGCCTTGACGAAAAAACGCTACCGCGACCCGCAACAAGTGGCAACCGCAAACCCCGCGCTGCTGCCACCGTCGCTAACAGAATTTGCACGTGACGCGATTAATCGCGCGCTGCAAGACCCGCTGGCCGTTGCCTGTGCGTTGGGCGAAATCATGACCGCGCCCAAGGCTGGCGTGTGGTTTGACGAGGTGAGTGAAGCTGGCTCGCCAACCCGGCGCAGCCGCATCACCTTGTCCACCCAAACACGCATGATGTATGACGCGGATCACATCTTCATCAACGGTGAAAGCTACCGCGCTAAAGGGGCAGACGCAGCTTTGATGCGGCGCCTGGCTGACCAGCGCGGCCTTACCTCAGCTGAACTTGTAAAAGCCAGCAACGGCGCGCTCCAATTGTTATCGGACTGGCGCGCTGACGGGTGGCTGGCGATTGATTGACCGATGACTGAGCTGACGGCATGATGACCCCACCATGACTACACCACCCGCCAACCCCGAAAGCCTTGTTGCACCCGCTGCAACAACCGAGCTAACGCCACTGCCGCAGGGCCGAATTGAAGGGCCAGCGCAGTTTGCAGCGGTGATTCGACTGGCGTTGGCGACAGCGGCTGCGCAGGGCTGGCGCGAAATCGTGATCAGCGATGCGAATTTTGAAAGCTGGCCTTTGGGCGAGCGAGCGGTTGCGCAGTCGCTTAACGATTGGTCAAAAACTGGCCGTACCTTCACGATGCTGGCCAGAAATTACGACGAAGTCACCCGCAGACACGCCCGTTTTGTAACGTGGCGGCGCACTTGGGCGCATATCGTGACGTGCCGGGCCAACACGCAGTTGGCGGCCGACGATTTTCCGAGCGGCCTGTGGAGCCCGGTGTGGGTTTGCCAAAAGCTCGACCTGGTGCGCTCGACAGGCATGGCCGGGGCCGAGCCCGCCAGGCGGGTTGCGCTGCGCGAACGCCTGGACGAGTGCTTGCGCTTGTCGTCGCCCGCCTTTGCTGCAACCACCCTCGGTTTGTAGCAGGGCAGTGGCGCAAAGCTTGGCCGTGCGGCGGTTACGCAACTTTTCGAGTGGTTTGTAATCCGGGCTATAATTTGAGGCTGGACACAAGAGCTCGAGTCCTTTTGTCTGGTCAAGATTGCCGGGTGTTCCCAAATTTTGACAATTTCCGGAAATTGTTTTCTTTTTATTTTTAAGGATTGTGAAATGAATAAATCTCTCGTTTTGGCAGCTGTAGTTGCCGCCATTGCTCTGGCCGCTTGCGGTGAGAAAAAAGTTGACGTGCCAGCACCAGCTCCAGTTGCTGCTCCAGCACCTGCTGCTGCACCAGCTCCTGTGGCTGAAGCCGCTGCTGCTGCTGCCTCTGGCGCCGCTGCTGTTGCTACCGGTGCTGCTTCTGCCGCTACCGGCGCTGCAACTGGCGCAATGGACGCTGCCAAGGACGCCATGGGCGCTGCCAAAGATGCTGCTGGCGCTGCTAAAGACGCTGCCGGTGCCGCTGGCGACGCAGCCAAAAAAGCTGCTGACGCTGCCAAGGCCGCAATGCCAGCTGCTCCAGCCAAGCCATAAGCTTTGCTTTAGTTAAAAAGGCCGCCGCAAGGCGGCTTTTTTTCGTCTGTACTTTGCTGGTCAACCTGACCGGTAGTCAGAACGCTACATCGTTACCCAATTGCACCCGCTTGCTGCATCTGCAATAACGATGTCGGTATCGCCGCGAACCGCCGCCTTGCTAAGGCTGGCCCTTGCCAGCTCTGGGCTGTTGTTTTGCAAGCTTAAATGCGCGGCTACGATGGTTTTTAATCCGCTGTGACTCACGTCTTTGGCGATTTGCGCAGCGTTGTCGTTGCACAGGTGGCCATAGGGCCCACCGACTCTGCGTTTTAAAAATTCAGGGTAGCCCGATGCGGCGAGCAAGTCCGTGTCGTGATTGAACTCCAGCAGCAGCGCAGTGCATGCCTGCAGGTGACTGAGCACGTGGCTGGTGGCATGGCCCAAGTCAGTCAGCACGCCCAGCTTTGCCGAGCCGCTGCTGCAGGTCAGCTGCAGGGGCTCTCTGGCGTCGTGCGGCACTGTAAAAGGCAACGCAGTCATCGTGCCCAGAGCGATGGGTTCGCCATCTCGCGCAATGCGCAGCAAACCGCTTAGTGGCGGTGAACCTATAGCGGCATAAGTGCCGGCACTCATCCAGACAGGAATTTGATAACGCAAAGCGTAAGCCGCTGCGCAGCCAATGTGATCGCCATGCTCATGCGTGATGAAGATCGCGTCAATGTCGCCGCCTTGCAAGCCTGCGGCTTCGAGCCGGGCCAGCAAATGCCGTAGGCCAAAACCGCAATCGATCAATAAGCGCGTCGGCTGGTTGCCGTCACTTTCAACAACTGCCGCATTACCGGTGCTGCCGCTGCCCAGGCTTTTAAACCTCAGCACTGCGGCTGGCTCCGGC
>JANOWB010000029.1:0-8953 GCA_031417695.1 Polaromonas sp. | reverse complement strand
GCTCGCCGCGGCAAGTAAAGCCTGCGCTTTCGTAAAAGCCCAGCGCGCTGACCTGGGCGTGCAGCCGTACCTCGGTGTTGCCGCGCTGCGCGGCGGCGTTGACCAGTGCATCAAGCACTGCCCGGCCCAAATGGCTGCCGCGCAATACGCGTTTGACCGACATGCGGCCGATTTTGGCAATACCAGGCTGCGGGGCCAGCAGCCGCCCGGTTGCTACGGTCTGCTGCAGTCCATTGCGCACCACCGCGTGCATTGCCGAGTAGTCTGCATCGTCCCATTCCTCAGCAATCGGAATCCCTTGCTCGTGCACAAACACTTCCGTGCGAATCGGCTCTGCATGTGCGCGCAAGTCGGCCCAAGTGCCCAGTTCAACGGTGTGCATTTTTTGACCGGCTTCGTAATCTGCCAGCACCTGCCGCAAGGCTGGTGGCACGGGTTTAGATGTCTGGCTGGCTGGGTCTGCAAATACGTAAATCAGCTCGACACTCACCAACAGCGTATCGTCCCGAAAAACAGCTCCGCTAAAAACCAGCGACGACGTACCTACTTTGACGCTTTTCAGGCAAACGCTGAGCTGATCATCAAAACGGGCCGACCCGTGGTACTCAACGCTGGCTTTTTTCACATACAAATCACCACCCAGTTGCACCATGGCTTCTTCGTACGGCAAGGCCAATGCCCGCCAGTAATCGGTGATGGCCGTGTCGAAATACATCAGGTAATGCGCGTTGAAAACTATTTTTTGCATGTCCACTTCGGCCCAGCGCACACGCAGGCGGTGAGTAAATCGAAAATCTGTTTTTTTCATGGGTCATTGAAGTGTTAGGCGCAAAACGGATGATCAAATGACGCAGACACCAAATAGTACAACGGGCATCTACAAGCTCAATCGCAGGCCCAAGTAATAATCTGACTATGGCACTCATCAATTACATCACTCAGGTTCAGTTTGAATTCGGCGCAATTCAGCTTTTAAAGCAAGAATGCGCACGGGTTGGCATCACCAAACCACTCATCGTGACCGACGCGGGCGTGAAAGCGGCGGGCATTGTTGACAAGGCGCTGGCTGCGTTGGCAGGCTTACACGTCACCGTGTTTGACCAAACCCCTTCCAACCCGACTGAAGCCGCAGTGCTGGCCGCCAGCGCGCTATACAAAGCCAGCGGTTGCGATGGGTTGATTGCAGTGGGCGGCGGCTCAGCTATTGATTGCGCCAAAGGCGTGGCCATTGCAGCCACACATGATCAACCCCTGACGAGCTACGCCACCATTGAAGGCGGATCGCCACGCATCACATCGGATGCTGCGCCGTTAATCGCCGTGCCCACCACCAGCGGCACCGGCAGCGAGGTGGCGCGAGGCGCCATCATCATCGTGGCCGATGGCCGCAAGCTGGGCTTTCATTCGCCTCACATCATCCCCAAAGGCGCGATTTGCGACCCCGAATTAACGTTGGGGTTGCCTGCCAAATTAACCGCAGCTTGCGGCATGGATGCCATTGCGCACTGCATGGAAACCTTCATGTCAGCTGCTTTCAACCCACCAGCCGACGGAATTGCGCTCGACGGCCTGGCGCGCGGCTGGGCGCACATTGAACGCGCCACCCAAGACGGTAGTGACCGCGAAGCGCGTTTTCAGTTAATGAGCGCATCGATGCAAGGCGCAATGGCTTTTCAAAAAGGCCTGGGCTGTGTACATTCGCTTAGCCACAGCCTGGGCGGTGTTGACCCGCGACTGCACCACGGCACTTTGAATGCGATGTTTTTGCCGGCAGTGGTCAGGTTTAACTCATCGGTTGAATCTGTGCAAAAAGAAAACCGCCTGAGGCGTATGGCGCAAGCAATGGGGTTAGGCGAAAGCGGCGACGTAGCGGGCGCGATTCGGGAAATGAATGCGCGCTTGGGGCTGCCTGGCGGCTTATCGAGCATGGGCGTAAAAGCTAACGCTTTCGACAAAATTATTACGGGTGCGATGGCCGACCATTGCCATAAAACCAATCCTCGTTTGGCAACTGGCAGCGATTACGCCGAGCTGCTTGAGCAATCGATGTAGAGCTGACGACAGCGGGTTTCAGCCGACAAACAGCATTTTTTATTCACAGGAACAGCATGGCATCTATCAACTTCATTGGCGGCGAAAAAGGCGGCGTGGGCAAGTCGGTTACGGCGCGGGTTTTGGCGCAGTATTTCATTGATAAAAATGTGCCGTTTACCGGCTTTGATACTGACCGCTCTCACTTTTCTTTCAACCGGTTTTATACCGATTACGCCTCGCCCATCGTGGTGGACAGTTACGAAGGCATGGACCAGATCGTGGCGGCGTTTGAAGACAATCCGCACCACAACGTGATTGTTGACTTGGCCGCGCAAACCTCTAGCCCATTGGCCAAATGGATCAAAGACGCCAGCCTGATTGAGCTGTTCAAGGAAATGGGCGTGACCGTGAACCTGTGGCACGTGATGGACGATGGCCGCGATGCGGTTGATTTGCTGGGGCGCCTGGTCGACACGTACGGCAGCGGGCCGAACTATGTGGTGGTGCAAAACTTTGGGCGCGGCAATGACTTTGTACTGCTGCGCGAGTCTTATGCGCTGCAAAAAGCGCAGGCGCACGGCGCTTATGTGATTGAGCTGCCCCGCCTGCACGATGTGAGCATGCGCAAAATTGACCAGCACAATACCAGCTTTTGGAAAGCGATTAACGACCGGGAAAGCTCGGATTCGCTCGGTTTGCTGGAGCGCCAGCGGGTTAAAACCTGGTTGAAAAATTGTTATGAGGTTTTTGAGCGGCTGCCGGTTTAATCGCTACGCAGCCCGCAGCGCATCCTTGAGTTGCTGACCAATTTCAGGCTTGCCCGCAAAGGGATCAGTCGGGTTACGGGTTTGCACAATGTCTTCCAGCCGCGTTTGCACCGACTTGATGGCCTTGGGGTGGCTGTAGATATAAAACTGGTTGGTGGCCACGGCATCAAACACCATTTGCGCCACATCAGCTGCGCTGACCTTCCCTGAACTTACTGCCTTGTTGCTCATGGCTTGGCCGACCAATTGGCTTTGCGTGGGTTTGCTGCCGCGCAGCTCTGCAGGCCGATTGCGGTGGCTGTGGCTAATGCCTGTGGCTACAAAAAATGGGCACAGCACCGACGCGCTGATTTGGTCAGTAACCAGCGACAAGTCTTGGTACAGCGTTTCACTGAGCGACACAACGGCATGTTTGCTGACGTTGTACACGCCCATGTTGGGTGCGTTCAGCAAGCCTGCCATGCTGGCGGTGTTGACGATGTGGCCTTGCCATGCAGCGTCTTTTTTCGCCGCGTCGAGCATCATGGGGGTGAAGATACGAACGCCGTGGGCCACACCCATTACGTTCACGCCCAACACCCATTCCCAGTCTTTGACGCTGTTTTCCCAAATCAGGCCGCCCGAGCCCACGCCAGCGTTGTTGAACACCAAATGCGGCGCGCCAAATCGCTCAAAAACCTGAGCCGCCATCGCTTCCATTTGCGCGGCGTTGGCCACATCGATTTTGACTGCCAATACATCAGCACCCGCCGCTTTCATTTCAAGCGCTGCAGCATCTAACGCATCTTGCTGCACATCTAGCAGCACCAGGTTCATGCCCAGCTTGGCACCAATGCGCGCGCATTCCAGGCCAAAGCCGGAGCCTGCGCCGGTCAATACGGCGGTTTTGTTTTTGAAATCGGTGATCATTGTTTTGCTTTCATGGGTCTACTTTCTTCAAGGCATAGCCTATGCGGGGGAAATGAACGTGTACAGTGCCAGCGCGTTCGTCTGTGCGGCGCAGCGTGTAGTGCATGCGGGTGGCGGCAATGAGTTCACCTTGCGTGGGCTCCAGGCCAAAATTCTCGCTGCGAATGGTGACCTGGCTGCCAAGTGCAATGCCGTGCTCGTCTTGAAAGACATCGTCATGCAATGCCGCAGGTGTTGCTGCAGCAGCTACGGCAACCGCATCTGAAGCACTGCATTTTTCAAACTTGTCATGCCCGATCGCCGCCATGCGGTCCATCCACGCCAATACAGCCGGCGTAGCGTTGAGGACACCCGCCATCGCTGGCGTGCGGGTACGGGTGAACCACAGCGGGTGGTACGCGGCAAAGTCGGCGATGCTGGGCAAAGAGCCGAGTAAAAACGGCCAGTCGTCGAGCATGTCAGACATGCGGCGCAAGTACGACTTGTAGGCCGCCGTTGCGTCAGCGGCTGGCATGCGCGGCATGCCTTGGCGCATGGCCTGGCGGTCTTCGGCAAAGGCCTTGGCAGCTTCTGGCGGCGCGCCTGCAAAGACTTGAGCTGTGCCTGCTGGCTGAAAGTTATACGCCATAGCTGTCCAGAACAGCGTGGTATCGGCCCACTGCGCCAGCGTGCGGCCCATGCCTTTGCTGGGTTCAGGGTATAGCGACGGTTCTGGTTGCAGGTGTTCCAGCACGTCGGCGATCAAAGCGGTGTCGCAATAAATGTCCGCGCCGATCTGCAAAAAAGGCGTTTTGCGGTAGCCGCCGGTCAACGCCACCACATCGGGCTTGGGCATGATCATCGGGATGATGACCGACTTCCACGCGAGCTTTTTATAACCCAGCATCAGCCGCACTTTTTCAGCAAACGGTGAGGTTGGGTAGTGGTGAAGAATCAGATCGGCCATGACGCATTTCCTTCAGAAGCTAGACTAGTTTGACAATCTGCTTGCCAAAGTTTTTGCCTTTGAGCAAGCCTAAAAACGCCTCGGGCGCGGCTGCAATGCCAAGTGCCACTGACTCACGCGGCTTGAGTTTGCCGGTTGCTACCAGCGTGCCCAGTTCTTTCAAAGCGTCTGGCCAAACTTCCATGTGCTCGCTGACGATAAAGCCTTGAATCCGCAGCCGGCTCATCAAAATCAGCGCCGGATAGGTCAGTGGCAAGGGTTTGCCGTCGTAGCCCGCAATCATGCCGCACAGCGCGATGCGGCCAAAGGCGTTCATGAGCGGCATCACAGCGTCAAGCACCATGCCGCCCACGTTTTCAAAATAACCGTCAATGCCTTTTGGACACTCGGCCTTGATGGCTTTTGCCAGCGAGCCTGCGTTGTCATGCAGCTTGTAGTCGATACAGGCGTCAAAGCCCAGTTCATCGACTGCGTACTTGCATTTGTCTGGCCCGCCTGCAATGCCTACCACCCGGCAACCGCGTGCCTTGGCCAGCGCTGCAAACGCACTGCCCACAGCGCCAGTTGCGGCGCTAACGACAACGGTTTGACCGTCTTTCGCTTCAATGATTTTGACCAGGCCGTAGTACGCGGTAACGCCCGGCATGCCGACTGCGCCCAGGTAATGCGACAGCGGAACGTGGGTAGTGTCTACCTTGCGCAGTGCGCCAAGCTGGTTGCCATCGACCACGCTGAACTGCTGCCAGCCGCCCATTCCAACCACTTTGTCGCCCACGGCAAATTTGGGGTTGTGGCTTTCAATCACTTCGCCCACCGTACCGCCGCCCATGACCTGCCCAAGCGCTTGCGGAACAGCGTAGCTTTTGCTATCGTTCATGCGGCCGCGCATATACGGGTCGAGGCTTAAAAAATGGTGCTTGACAAGCACTTGGCCGTCCGCCAATGCTGGCGTGTCGGCAGTGGTCAGCTTAAAGTTGCTGGCTGCGGCTTCGCCCGTGGGGCGGTTGTCAAGAAGGATTTGCTGGTTACTTGGCATGATGGCTCCAATCAATGAGGTTAAAATTACTATAAAGTTAGTAGCTGCTCGCGCCCGTATCTATTGGGCTTGAGCACGATTTAATACTTAAAAAAGGCTTAAAAAGACCAAATTCATCGCTCAATCGGTCGAGATTCCACTTTGGGGCATGGGAACTGCAGAAGCTGTCAGCGGGTTGCTTGTTTTAGGCCCGGTGACCAAGCGTTTGACGTATTTAAATGTCCCAGTGGCGTGCGCGCAGGCCCTGCCCTGTGCGTCAAACAGTGTGGCTTCTGTAAACGCTAGCGTGGCGGTTCTGTGAATCAACCGTCCCTTGCCAGTCAGGCGGCTGCCGTCGCCGGGTGCTGGCTGCATAAAGCTGGTTTTCATCTCAATCGTGACCACGCCCATGTCTTGCTGCACGCTGCGCGCCGCTACGGCCATGGTCACATCCATCAGCGTCATGATGACTCCGCCATGGGTGACGGCAAAAGAGTTGAGGTGCTCCGGCTTGGGAGCGTAGCCAATCGCAGATTCACCGTTTTCAAACTTTTCGAGCTCGAAACCTAAATGACTGACAAATGGGATTTCAACGCCAAAACCGGTGGACACGTCTAGCCGCCTGTTACTACGCTCACGCCGCCATCAACCGCCAAGTATTGCCCGGTAATGTGCTTGCCCGCATCAGACGCGTACAGCACGCACAAGCCTTTCAAGTCTTCATCATCGCCCAAGCGTTTCAGGGGCGCATGCGCGGCCAGCTTTTCTTCGCCCATGGCCTTAAGCGTGCCCATCGTCATTTTGCTGGGGAAAAAACCTGGGCAAATCGCGTTAACAGTGATGCCATGCGCGCCCCACTCTGCCGCTAGCGCTCGAGTGAAATTGATTGCTGCGCCTTTAGACGTGTTGTAGGCAATGGTTTGCATACCGCTGGGGTTGCCGCCCAGCCCGGCAATGGAGGCGACGTTAATGATGCGGCCCTGCTTGCGTGCAATCATCGAATGTTTGGCAATGTGCTGCGACAAAATAAAGTAGCCGCGAATATTCAGGTTCATGACTTTGTCCCAAGCTTCGACCGGATGGTCTTCAGCTGGTGCGCCCCAAGCCGCGCCTGCATTGTTGATCAAAATATCAACATGACCCATGCGTTTAATGGTCTCGTCGGCCAGCATGCGAATGTCGGCTTCTTTGGCGCAGTCGGCGGCTATCCAGTCGGCGTCAATGCCGGCGGCTTTCAGCTCGGCGGCGGCTTCTTTCAGGTCGTCAGCCTTGCGCGAGCTCAGCATGATTTTTGCGCCCGCCTCGCCCAGCGCATGCGCCATTTGCAGGCCAAGTCCGCGTGAGCCGCCTGTAACGAGTGCAGTTTTGCCTGTCAGGTCGAAAAGTTTTTGAATGGTTCTGGGTGTCATGTTTGTCTCCGAATGATGGTTAAGGTGTTATTCAAGAATCAGTTGTCATGGTCGAGCGCACGTAAATCAACATGGCACCTACAGCCGTGAGCACGCAGCCGCCTGCAACCATGGTCCAGCCGACAGCATCGTCAGCTTTGCCAACAAAAATACCGAGGATCACCGTCAGCAGTCCGCCAAAAATAAGCGTCCAGATGATCTTGTGCAGCCGGGCAGTCTTGGGGTCAGCGGTGTGGTTCGCACCAGGTTTGTAAAAGCCCATTAAAAAGCCTCCTCGGGCAAGGTGGCGCACAGCAGGTTGCGGCTTTCAACCACCGCCAGCCAGGCCGTTATTTTGGGCAGTTCGTAAGCGTAAAAATAGGCTACAGCCCCCTGAATACCGGCGCGAGCAGCTATTGAATACGTAGCAGTTGAATTCTGTGAGGCAAGAGCTACGTCAAGCCAGATCCACGCCAGCACGGTGTGGCCAAAGGCCTGCATGTAGGGCACGGCATTGGCCAGCGCATCTTGCGGGTTGCCCGTGGCCCAGGCGGCTTTTGTGGCTTTATCGATTTGGAGCAATGCAGACGTGAGGGCTTTTGCGTGTTCTTTTAATTCAGCATGTCCATAAGCCTTATGAATTGTGGCTTGCAAGCGGTCTGCCAGTAACTTCAAACCTTTTCCGCCTTCCATCAGCACCTTGCGGCCAAGTAAATCAGTTGCCTGTATGCCGTGCGTGCCTTCATGAATCATGTTCAAGCGGTTGTCGCGCCAGTACTGCTCAACCGGAAAGTCTCGTGTGTAGCCGTAGCCGCCCAGCACCTGTATCGCCAACGAATTCGCTTCCAGGCACCATTCGCTGGGCCAACTTTTTGCGATGGGCGTCAGCACTTCCAGCAACATGCGGGCGTCGTCAGCGGCTTGTGGCTCGGCGGTGTGCTGTTCGTCGACCAGCCGGGCGCAATACAGCTCTAGCGCCAGCGCGCCTTCGCAATACGACTTTTGCGCCAGCAACATGCGGCGGACGTCGGCGTGTTCGATGATGCGGACCTGCGGCGCAGAAGCGTCTTTGCCACCCTGCCCCACCGGCCTGCCCTGAGGGCGATTTTTGGCATAGTCCAAGCTGGCGTGATAGCCCGCCATGCCCAGCATGGTGGCAGCCAAGCCAACACCAATGCGCGCCTCGTTCATCATGTGGAACATGCAGCGCAGGCCTTCGTGTGGCTTACCGACCAGATAGCCCACGGCACCTGTGCCGTCTCCAAATGCTCCACCAGCTTCGCCATCAACCGGGTATTTGCCTTCCCCGAAATTCAGCAGCGTATTGGTCGTGCCGCGCCAGCCGAGCTTGTGATTTAAGCCGGCCAGAGCAACGTCGTTGCGCACACCAGTCAACTCGCCTTTTACGTTCACCAGCTTTTTGGGCACGATGAACAGCGAAATCCCGCGCGTGCCCGCAATCAATTTGCCGTCCGGCCCTGGAATTTTCGCTAGCACCAGGTGAATGATGTTCTCCGTCAGCTCATGCTCACCTGACGAAATCCACATCTTGTTGCCTTTGAGGCGATAGCGCGCGCCCAGCGGCTCGGCTTCAAAGTCATCGCCATCAGGCACAGCGCGCGTGGTCACGTCGCTGAGTGACGAGCCCGCCTGCGGCTCGCTCAAACACATCGTTCCCGAAAAGCGGCCTGAAAACTCGTTTTTGGCAAACACGTCTTTTTGCAAGTCAGTGCCATTCACCATCAGCAAATTGGCGTTACCCGTGGTCAGCATGCCAGAGCCAATACTGACCGATGCCATTGCAAAAAAAGCATTGGCAGCGGCTTCCACCGTGTAAGGCAACTGCATGCCGCCCATGTCGTAGTCTTGCGCGGCACTCAGCATGCCAGACTCG